>JAJUHY010000017.1 GCA_029265735.1 Marinobacter segnicrescens
CAGCTCGCCGGTTAGCTCGTCGATGGCGATGGTTTTCCACTCGGGGTTGTTCTCTTCCCCAAGACCACCCACCAGGTCACTGGCCCGCAGGAAACGGCCCGGCACGTAGCTGCCGTCGTCTTTCTGCTCAAGCATGACCAGATGCGGCGTGTCGGTGTAGCGGCGAATGTAATCGGTGAAATACTCACTCGGCCGGTCGACGTGGAATTCCTTGAGAATCACATGTCCCATGGCCATCGCCATGGCTGCGTCGGTGCCCTGTTTCGGGTTCAGCCATTCGTCAGACAGCTTGGCAACTTCTGCGTAGTCCGGGGTGATGGCAACGGTCTTGGTGCCCTTGTAACGGACTTCCGTGAAGAAGTGGGCATCGGGGGTACGGGTCTGGGGCACGTTGGAACCCCAGGCGATGATATAGCCGGAGTTGTACCAGTCGGCGGATTCGGGCACGTCGGTCTGCTCACCCCAGGTCTGCGGAGAGGCCGGCGGCAGGTCACAGTACCAGTCGTAGAAGCTCAGGCAGACGCCACCGATCATGGACAGGTAACGGGCACCGGAGGCGTAGGACACCAGGGACATGGCCGGAATCGGTGAGAAGCCGATACTGCGGTCGGGGCCGTACTTTTTGGCGGTGTAGACGTTGGAGGCCGCAATCAGTTCGTTGACTTCGTTCCAGCTGGAACGAACAAAACCGCCCATGCCGCGGCGGGGCTTGTATTCCGCAGTTTTGGCGGGGTCTTCAACAATGGAAGCCCAGGCATCAACCGGATCATTATGTTGCGCTTTCGCAGCCCGCCACAGCTTCAGCAGGTGCTTGCGCATCAAGGGATATTTCAGGCGGTTGGCGCTGTACATATACCAGGAGTAGCTGGCGCCCCGGGGGCAGCCGCGCGGCTCATGGTTGGGCAGGTCCGGACGGGTACGGGGATAGTCGGTCTGCTGGGTTTCCCAGGTGACCAGCCCGTTCTTGACGTAGATTTTCCAGCTACAGGAGCCTGTGCAGTTGACCCCGTGGGTAGACCGCACAACCTTGTCGTGCTGCCAGCGCTGGCGATAACCGTTTTCCCAGTCCCGGTTCGCCAGATGGGCTTCGCCATGGCCATCGGCGAATGGCTCACGTTTTTTTCTAAAGTAACTCAGCTTGTCGATCAAATGACTCATGGTCTCTCTCCGTCAACCCGGTGGCCGGATCGCTGTTCTGATAATTGCCAGCTGAGACCATTGTGTGGGAGAAAAACCTTCAGATCTGCGTGGTTACTACCTCATAACCCGGATGTACCCCGGTCGGGGTAGAGGTCACTATAACTCCCGGTGAAGCAGGGCCTTGCGCTCCTGACGGCGGGCGTCCCGCACCAGCAGAAGAAGAGTTGCAGCCAGCAGCAGGAAGGGAATCATGAAGGCCGCACTGCGCACCCCGACGTACTGGTTAACGAAGGCAAACAGCACGGGAAGCAGGAAGCCGATACTGCAGGCGCTGACCAGCAACATGCCAGCCACAAGGCCGGCAGTGCCCTGGTTTTCCTGAATAATCATTCGCTGCAGCGCAGACACGGCGCAGCCCAGGGCAAGGCCGCAGGCAAGGAGAAGAGCGAGAGCCAGCGGTAGAGGCAAGTGAATTGCCAGTTGCAGCGGCCCCCCTACGCCCTGAATCACCAGCGTCATGGACGGGTAAGACAACACAAAAAGGCTCACCAGACAGACCACCAGCGCCCGGCTCGCCACTGGCAACGAGCCTGAACGGTCTGACAGCCAGCCCCCGAGAATCTGCGCCGCGGCACCGGGCAAGATGAACCATTGGGCCATGGCTGCCCCCGCCTGTACCGGTAGCTGATAGCGGCCAGCCAGGAAGTCCGGCAGCCACAGCGCCAGGGCGAAAAAGCTGCCGGCTACCATCCCGAACCAGACAACCTGTTGCAGAAGTCTTATCCAGCCGCGTCTCAGCCGCATCTGGGACAGCGATATTCCGACCTCAGTGCGGGTAACGGGACTTTCCCTCTCAGTCAGGAACAGCAACAGAATCAGCACCAGCGAAAGCAGAATCAGATAGGCCACCGGCACCATCGGCCAGGTGAAGCCCCGTAGGATCAGCGGAACCAGGGTGTAACTGATGCCAACCCCGGTAATGCCTGCTCCGAAAAGACCCAGCACCAGCCCCGTATGGTTCGCCGGCGTATAGCGGGTCACGAACTGCAGCCCCGCACTGTAGTACCCGCCTGCCAGTCCCAGGCCAGCACCAGCCAGAAGAAATTCCATCAGGGAGTCAGCGACGGCCAGAACGCACATGCACACCATCAGCCCGCCAAGGCAGATCAGCATCATCCGCCGGGGCCCGAATTTCTGAGCGGCCAGCCCGACGGGGATCGCCAGCATTGCCCCGGTGGCCATTGGTAACGACAGTAGAAAGCCAAAGGCCAGATCATTCAGGCCAAGGCTCTGGCGAATGTAAGTCCCCGCCACGGAAAACAGCGCCCAGCACCCTGCCGCCAGCATAAATCCGGCCAGCGCCAGAGGAAGGATCAGCACCAGTGACGAAAACCGGTCATCGTCTTCCGGAGTTTTCGTAACGTGCATGAGTCAGACTCAGAAAATTGGAACCGCTCCAGTCTCGCCCTGGCCTCAATAAGGGTCAAAGACTATGACGGGTTACTGCCCAACGAGGTACACTGTTATCCTTTAAGTGGTAAGCACATGGATATTCGCGGCAGGCGGCCGTCGCCCCGTGTCCAGAGAGCAATCCCATGGCATCCAGAAGTTCACTGGTCTATCGCATCGCAATCGTCGTTGGCGCGATTGTCCTGACTGCTGTCGTCAGTATGGCCACCACCCTCGCGGTATCCAACAGTATTGAGGGCAACGCCACCGCGATCAACCAGGCCGGAGCCCTGCGGCTGGGCGCCTTTGAACTGCTGACACTGGCCTCCAATACCCATGCGCAGCAAGCCCGCCCGTTACAGGCCGCGGTTGAAGACTACAGCGCCCGCCTGTCCGGAACTTCCGTGACCCGCACCATCCCGACGCCGCTGGATCATCCCCTGGCCCGGCAGCACCGGACGATGCTGGAGACCTGGCAGAACGACCTTAAACCGGCTCTGCTGAATCATCCCCTGGGCCTGCCGGTCAGCGTCAGCCTGCTGGAAGCAACGGAAAACTACGTCGCCGAAGTGGATGAACTGGTATCACTGCTGGAGCAGCGCACCGAAGCCCGGGTTAATCTGCTCCACGTTATCCAGATCATCAGTATGGTATTTTCCGTACTGATAGTGATTGTGCTATTCCTGGATCTGAAAAACCGGGTACTGCGGCCCTTACGCAAACTGGTCAGTATCGCTAACGCGGCGGGCAAGAAGGATTTTTCTCTCAGGGCCAACCTGGAAGGAAACGATGAACTCTCCTGTCTGGGCCAGGCTTTTGACCAGATGACCGCAGAGCTGGCGGAGAGCTACCAGGCCCTGCAGAGCGAGGCCCGGGACAAGACCCGCGAGCTGGAAAAAAGCCATCGCGCCCTGGAAATTCTCCACAATGCCAGCCGTACCCTGTTTTCCAATCACGACCTCTGTACCGGCGCCGTACCCATGCTGCAGGAACTGGAAACCCTGCTCGGTATAGGCCCGATCCGGCTCTACCTCCATGACCGAAACGCCACCGAAGCGGTAGAAGCCGTTACCACGGCAACGCCGGAACGGCCTTTCTACTGTCGCGATCATCACTGTACCGCCTGCCTTGTTACGCCGGAGGTCTATGAAGACATGCCGGTGGAAGGCAACGACGGCCGCCGGCTGATGCTCCCGATACGCACGCCGGGCCAGTTACTCGGCACGCTGGAAGTCTGGTACCCCGCCCGTACCGGGCTTTCCAACACGTCGCGCCGGCTGCTGGAAACCCTCAGCGATCAGCTGGCCACGGCGATATTCCTCGAGAAGCAAATCACCGAGGAGCAGCAGCTGACCCTGGCGGAAGAGCGCGCGGTCATTGCCCGGGAACTCCACGACTCCCTGGCCCAGTCCCTGTCGTACCTGAAAATGCAGGTGGCTCGCCTGCGGCGCCTGGAAATCAGCGGTGAACAGCAGCAGACCCACGGTGCGATTCTGGACGAACTCAGCACTGGCCTGAACAGCGCCTACCGCCAGCTCCGGGAACTGCTGACCACCTTCCGGCTGAAACTGGATACGCCGGACCTGTTAACCGCTCTGCGGCAGACTGCCAGCGAGTTCAGCGAAAGACTGGGGCAGCCGGTACAACTCCAGTACAACCTGCCGCTCAACACCCTGTCGCCGAACGAGGAAATTCACACCCTGCAAATCGTCCGGGAAGCGCTGGCGAATGCGGTCAAGCACGCCGACGCCACCGAAGTCACCGTAGAAGTGCTCTTTGAATCGCCACGGGTTAAAGTCAGAATACTGGACAATGGCAAGGGGTTACCCGACGGCGACGGGCCACCACAGCACTACGGCCTGATCATTATCCAGGACCGGGCCCGTACCCTGGGTGGCCAGGCGCAGATCCGAAACCGGGACAGTGGCGGTGTAGAGGTGGCCCTGACGTTTGTGCCCAAAAGCCGCCACACCATCTTTACTCAGGTCAGTGCCAGCTAGTCATGCTGGCTGCTGACGATTATCAGCGTAATGAGAGAAACCATGTCTGAAACACCTGCAAGTATTCTGTTGATCGACGACCACCCGCTGCTGCGCCAGGGCATCAAGCAACTGGTTGAGATGGAAGACGACATGCAGGTGGCCGGCGAGGCCAGCAATGGTCCGGAAGGCATCCGTAAAGCGGCCGAGATCGAGCCGGATCTGATTCTGCTGGACCTGAACATGCCGGAAATGAACGGCATCGAAGTATTGAAGCAGTTACGGGAACAAGGCACCGCCGCACGCATCATCGTTTTCACGGTTTCCGACCACGAAGACGACGTGGTCGCCGCATTGCGGGCGGGCGCCGACGGCTACCTGCTGAAAGACATGGAACCGGAAGACATGATCGCCGAACTGAAGCAGGCGGCCACCGGCAAGATGGTTATCAGTGACCGGCTGACCACCCTGCTGGCCCAGGCGTTACGGTCACAGCAGCCCCAGTCTACCGCCCAGCCGGATTACAACAGCCTGACTCCGCGGGAAAAGGACATCCTGTTGCTGATCGCAGAAGGTCTGTCCAACAAGATGATCGGCCGCCGGATGGATATCAGCGATGGCACCGTCAAGGTGCACGTCAAACACCTGCTGAAGAAACTGAATTTGCGGTCGCGGGTCGAGGTCGCTGTGTGGGCAGTTGAAGAAGGGCTGCATAAACGCTGATCTCCATACCGGTCCATTGGGCAGGTTATCTCTTCACGCTTTGGCGAAAGTCAATCACAAGCCCCGGCAAAGCCGGTATGGTGGCAGGGTCTGATGTTGCGGAGACCCTTATGCTATCTGCCCTGCCCAAACTTTCCATTCCGGCGCCGCTGCTGGCCCAGTGCCGGCAGGTCCTGCGGACCTACACCCCGTCACCGACTCCGGCCATACGACAAGCGGAACGTTGCATTCCGTTTGTGCTGAAGCAACTCGTCACCGAAACCACGCTTAACCGCATGTTCGCCCCTGCCATTCAGGATGGTGAGTTCGACGACTTCGAAGGTCATACCCTCAGACTCGAAATTGACGGCGGCGGGCCGGGCATTACCCTGGGATTCTGGCAGGGCCGGCTGCGGGCCGTTGAGGGTGAAGGAGAGGCGGTGATCCGGGGAGGCTGGTCAGCATTCGCACAGCTGGCGGACCGGAAGCTGGACCCGGACCAGCTCTTCTTTCAGCGAAAACTGATCATTGAGGGGGATACGGAGCTGGGGCTCGGCATCAAGAACCTGCTGGACAGCCTTGAGTGGGAGCTCCCGAAACCCTCCCGGCCGCGGAGGCCTTTTGCGAATCGCCCAGCGGTGAACCAGACTGTATAGACCCTCATCGGACAACGGAGGCGTCTATGGCACATCGTTTCAAGGTTGGCGACCACGTCAGCTGGAATTCAGAGGCCGGTCGGGTCAGCGGCCATATCATCAAGGTACATACCAGCGATACCACCTACAAGGGGCATAACCGCCGCGCCAGCAAGGAAGAGCCCCAGTATGAGATTAAAAGCGACAAGACCGACCACGTCGCCATGCACAAGGACTCGGCACTGACGAAAATCAGCGACTGAAGGAAGTCGGCACCGGGTAGCAAGGCCTGGTAAGCCCGGACATTCCTGTTGAGGAACGCCCGGGCTCTGCTTTCTGACGGGATGTTAACCCAGCGGCTGGTGCAGCATCGCCGGCGTGCGCTCCGCTTCGACAACGCCGGTGCGAACCAGAAAGTCCCCGAAGCGTTCGCCGTTCTGGCGTTGCTCACCGTAGGCCCGGAACAGGGGCTTCAGCTCTGCCAGAATGGTGTCCACATCGATATTCTCCCGGTACAGGCGGTTCATCCGCTGCCCTGAGAAATCCGCTCCCAGATACAGGTTGTACTTGCCAATGGCCTTGCCGGTCAGCCCTATTTCACCCAGGTATGGACGCGCACAGCCATTAGGACAGCCGGTCATACGGATGTTGATGGCGTCCGGCTCCAGCCCCTCTTCCGCCATGGCCCGCTCAATGCGGTCCACCAGCTCAGGCAGAAAGCGCTCGGATTCAGCCATGGCCAGGGCGCAGGTGGGCAGGGCCACGCAGGCCATGGAGTGCTGACGCAGTGGTGTGCTGCGGCTGCCGTCGTCGAGGCCAAACTCGGCAACGATGGCCTCCACGTCTGCCCGTTTCTCAGGTGCGACACCGGCAATCATCAGGTTCTGGTTACAGGTGATGCGGAAGTCACCGTCGTGAATTTCGGCGATCCGGCGCAGGGCGGTGCGAATCTGGCCGCCTTCCTCTGTATCCGCAACACGTCCGGTGGGGATCAGCAGTGTGAGATGCTGCAGGCCGTCTTCACCTTCCACCCAGCCAAAACGGTCGCCGTTACTGGTCAGGCTGAAGCTGCGGGGTTTTTCGAAGGCTTTACCGTGATATTCCCGGAACTTCTCCCGGAACCAGTCCATGCCGTGGTCATCAATGGTGTACTTGAATCGGGCGTGGGCGCGGTTGGTTCGGTCACCGAAGTCCCGCTGGATGGCACAGATGGCTTCGCAGGCGTCCACTACCTGATCAGCGGGGACATAACCCGCCATAGTAGCCAGACGCGGATAGGTCGCCGGATCCCCATAGGTCATGCCCATGCCGCCGCCCACGATAATGTTGAAGCCCTGCAACTGGTTGTTCTCAACGATGGCAATCAGCCCGATGTCATTGGCGAACACATCGCAGTCGTTCTCCGGGGGAATGGCTAACGCAATCTTGAACTTCCGGGGCAGGTACTTGTAACCGTAGAAGGGCTCTTCCTCTTCCCCGAGTGCGGCCACTCGTTCCTCACCCAACCAGATCTCACCGTAGGCGCCGGAGCGCCAGCGCAACCGGTCGCTGACTTCCAGGGACAGCTGATGGATCTCCCGGTGCAGATGGGAAAGCTGCGGGTTGACGTTGCTGATCACGTTCCGGTTGACGTCACCACAGGCCCCGCGGGTATCCAGACCAAGCTCGTTAACCATGCGCATGAAGGTCTGCATATTCTCCTTGAACACACCATGGAACTGGAACGTCTGGCGCGTGGTGAGGCGCAGCGTCGAATCGGCGCATTCGTCGGCGATCCGGTCAAGACCCAGCCATTGACGGGTGCTGAGCACACCGCCGGGCAGGCGCAACCGCACCATGAACTGGTACAGCGGCTCCAGCTTCTGGCGGCGGCGCTCGTCCCGCACATCCCGGTGGTCCTGCTGGTAGCTGCCATGGAATTTGGTCAGTTTGGTGTCGTCATCCGATAACGCACCGGTGGCCCGGTCTTGCAGGCCTTCCAGGATCGTGCCACGAAGATAATCACTCTCCCGCTTGACGATCTCCGCTTCAGGCAATTTCTCACTCATCAGTACACATCCCGCTGGTAACGTTTGTCACGGTTAAGTTGGCGCAGATATTCTTCTGCCTGCTCTGTGGTTTTGCCACCCTGCTCTGAGACAATCCCGACCAGCGCCTGATGGACATCCGGCGCCATCCGGTCGGCGTCTCCGCACACGTACAGGAACGCGCCCCGCTCCAGCCAGTCCCAGACCTCAGCGGCCTGTTCCTGCAGACAGTGCTGCACATAGCGCTTCTCCTTCTGATCCCGGGAGAAGGCCACATCAAGGCGGGTCAGCAGACCGTCCCTACGCCACTTCAGCCATTCCGCCTGATACAGGAAATCGCTGCGGAAACGGCGGTCGCCGAACAGCAACCAGTTGTCGCCGCTGGCGTCCCGCTCTTCCCGCTCCTGCATAAAGGCCCGGAAGGGAGCAACGCCGGTGCCGGGGCCGATCATGATAATTGGCAGGCTATCGTCCTCCGGCAACGCGAAGTTCTTGTTGGGGTCAATATAGACCGGCACCTCGGCGCCCTCTTCCAGCCGGTCCGCCAGCCAGGTGGAGGCCACGCCTTCACGCTCCCGGTCATGGCTGGTGTAGCGGACGGTGGCGACCGTGATATGCACCTCGTCCTCTTCGGCAGCCTGGCTTGAGCTGATGGAGTAAAGCCGGGGCGGCAATGGCCGCAGCAGGTTGACCAGTTGCTGGGGTTCCAGCTCAGGCAGCGGCCACTGGCGCACCAGGTCGAGCAGATCCCGGCCGGCGGTCCAGGCCCGTAACTCATCGGACTTGTCCACCAGGGCCCGCAGCTCGTCATCACCGGCCAGATCCGCCCACTGTTTCATCAGCGGCGGCGTCAGCAGGGTGATCTCGCGATGGCAGCTGAGGGCATCCGACAGGGAAATCGTCTCATCACTGACCTCCACCGGCGCACCTGCCTCAAAGCCAAGGGCAGTGATCAGCTCCTGAACCAGGGCCGGCGGATTTTCCGGGCAGACCGCCAGCGAGTCCCCGGGCTTGTACTGCAGCCCCGAACCTTCCAGAGAAAACTCGATATGGCGCACTTCCTTGTCGGAATCCCGGCCATTCAACATCTGATTGGTGAGAATCGTCGCCCGGAACGGATTCTTGCGACCGTAAACCGAAGCGGTCGGAGCAACCGCAGGCCCGGCATGTACCGTGGTACCAGAGGCGCCCGCCGATGCGGCCACCTGCTCCAGAACCCGTTCAATCCATTGTTCCGCCAGGTCTTCATAGTCCACGTCACAATCGACTCGCTCCGCCAGCGGCGATGCCCCCAGCTCCGCCAGTCGCTCATCAAATTCCTTGCCGGTCTGGCAGAAGAATTCGTAGCTGGAATCCCCCAGGGACAGCACACTGTAACGCAGATCCGGCACTTTGGGCGCCTTGCGGCCCAGCAGGAATTCATGGAAGTCGAGGGCATTATCCGGCGGCTCGCCTTCGCCATGGGTCGAGGTGACGATTGCGAGGTACTGCTCCTGCTTGAGCTGTTTGGGCTTGTAATCAGCAAGGTCAATCACCTTTGCAGGAATGCCTTTTTCGGCCGCCCGGGCTGCCATCTGCTCGGCAACCCCTTCCGCATTACCGGTCTGCGTGCCCACCAGAATGGTCAGCTGGTACGCGGCGGCGGTGTCCGTGGTGATGGCCGGGGAAGCGCCTGTTGCTGCTGCCCCCGACACCAGATAACCGGCAAGGTAACCAGACAGCCAGTGCAGCTGGTTACTATCCAGCTCCGAAAGTAACTGGCTGATACGGGTTCGCTGTTCGTCATTTAGTGGTGATGACTGTATTTCAAAGGCCATGGGTATTACCTGGGTCAAATCCGGTGGAAATTGCCATGACCCTAGGGGGTCGGGAATGGGCCCGTAAAACCGATAAAATCAATCCCCCTAATCGATTTTACCGATATAAGAGCTAAGTCCCTGTCTGAAAAGACGATTAAGCTTATCTAAATTTTATATAAGTAAAATGACCTTAATCATCTTAATCAATCATAGAACTGCTCTATGCTTGACAGCCTCAACAATCTGCCGTCCGTAAGCCACATATAAGGAAGCTCGGTAATGACACGTCCCCACGCATCCCGCAAACATCAGGTACTGGTCATCGGCGCTGGTGCAGCCGGCACCAGTGTTGCTGCGTCTCTGCTTCGGCAGCGGCCCGGCCTGGATGTGGGTATCGTTGAACCGGGGGATGTGCACTACTACCAGCCTGCCTTTACCCTGGTAGGTGGCGGCGCCTATGCCCTTGCAAAAACCGCCCGTCCCCAGGCCGCGACGCTTCCGGACAATGCCCATTGGATTCGCAGCGCGGTCATAGAACTGGACCCCGACAACCAGCAGGTAGTGCTCTGCGACGGTCGCCGGGTTGGTTACGACATACTGGTGGTCACCCCGGGACTGAAACTGGACTGGGACGGTGTGGAAGGTCTGAAAGAAACCCTGGGGCGTAATGGCGTCTGCAGCAACTATGATCCTTCCCTGGCCGAGTACACATGGCGATGCATCCGCAGTTTCCGGGGCGGCAGGGCACTGTTTACCCAGCCACCGGCGCCCATCAAGTGTGCCGGAGCGCCCCAGAAAATTGCCTATCTGGCGGCAGACCATTTCCGCAGGAACAACCTGTCATCGGTCAGTGAGGTGAGCTTCCTTGCCGCCGCTGGCGCGCTGTTCAGCGTACCGGACTTCGTGCCCCCGCTTGAGCAGGTAGCCCGCCGGCACAATATTGATGTGCGCCTGAACCACAACCTGATCGCCGTGGACGGGGACCGGCGGCAAGCCACCTTCGCGGTGACGGGCGGTGAAGGCGGCCCTACCACCATTGTCGAGTCCTTCGACCTGCTCCATGTGACTCCGCCCCAGTGTGCGCCGGATTTTGTCCGTAACAGCAAACTGGCCGATGCGGCGGGCTGGGTGGAAGTGGACCAGCACAGCCTGCAGCACGTGCGTTACGACAATGTATTCAGCCTGGGCGACGCCAGCTCTCTGCCAACATCCAAAACCGCGGCAGCAGTGCGCAAGCAGTCTCCGGTCGCCGCAGCCAACATCCTTGCCAGGCTTTCCGGCCGGCCAGGGGACGCCAGTTATGACGGCTACACCTCCTGCCCGGTAGTGACCGCCTACGGCAAGGTCATGCTGGCAGAGTTCATCTATGGCGGCAAAGTTACGCCTACGCTGCCCCTCAGCCCCTTCAAGGAGTCCACATTTTACTGGCACGTCAAAAAGCAGTTCCTGCCACCGTTCTATTTTGACTATATGTTGAAAGGACGTGAAAGAGACATTCCCCACAGGCCCCAGAGATAGCCATGACGGATCCCCACTGGAAAGTCCGCTCCCGCATCATCCACAACCGCCGCCACAAGGATGTGTTCGGAAGCCCTGGCTCGCCCACGTACAGCACAACCACCTACCGATTTGACCGTACAGCGAGCCTGCTGGATGTTATCGAAGGGCGCGAGCCGGGCTACCTGTACACCCGCTGGGGCACCAACCCTACGATCCAGGAACTGGAACAGGGGCTGGCGCTGCTAGAGAATGCCGAAGCCGCGCTGGCATTTGGTTCCGGCATGGCGGCCATATCCTCAACCATTCTGGCCCATGGCCGCAAAGGCGTCGTCTGTATAGGTGACCTTTACGGCGGGACCCAGGAATTGCTGGTCAACCACTGCCAGCTGCTGGGCATCCCGGTGAGTTTTCTGGCGCAGGACCGGCTGGACCAGCTGGACGCCACCCTGACCACGCCCGGCATGCTGGTCTTCTGCGAAACGCCGGCTAACCCGACCCTGGCGCTGGTGGACCTGGCGGACATGGCCCACCGCAGCCACGACCGCGGCGCCCTGTTGATGGTCGATAATACCTTCGCAACGCCCATCAACCAGCAACCCCTGACTCTGGGAGCCGACCTTGTTGTCCACAGCGCCACCAAATATCTCGGCGGCCACAGTGACCTGACCGCCGGAGCGCTTATGGCCTCCGCGGAACTGGTGGCCACCGTCGCGCCCTGGCGCAAGAACCTGGGTCAGCTGCTGGCCCCGGAGACCGCCACGCTGCTCTCCCGCAGTCTGAAAACCCTGCCGTTGCGGGTTCAGCAGCATAATCAGAACGCCCTCGCCGTAGCCTCCGCCATGGAAGACCATCCGGCAGTGCGCCGCGTGCTTTATCCGGGACTACCTTCTTTCCCTCAGCACACATTGGTGAAACGTCAGATGAAAGGATTCGGCGGCATGGTCACCATTGAGCTTGATGGCGGGCGTGAGGCCGCTGCGACAGTGGCCGATAACCTCCGGCTGTTTCTACTGGCCACCAGCCTTGGCGGGGTCGAAAGCCTGGTCAGCCAGCCCTGCGCCACCAGCCATCACGGCATCAGTCAGCAGGAACGGGAACGTCAGGGCATCACCGACGGTATGCTCCGCCTTTCGGTTGGGCTGGAAGACCCGGCGGATCTGATTGACGACCTGAATCAGGCCCTGGCTGCCCTGTAGCACACTGGATCAGGTCATCTGACCGCTGCCAATTGACTGATGAAAAGGAAGTCTCCCGCAACAGCTGCTACGGTAACCTCAGCCACTGTTGTCTCTGGGAGTCTTCCATGAAAAACCACATCCGCAAACCTGACTGGGCCCCCCGTGCCAGCGATGTACTGGAACGCCAGATCGAGTCCTACGACGCCATGCGCCGGCAATGCCCGGTAGCCTGGAGTGACTATCAGCACTGGAGCTTGTTCCGCCATCAGGATGTGATGACCGCTCTGGAAGATCACGAGACCTTCAGCAGTGTTGTTTCCGCACATCTGTCGGTACCCAACGGCATGGACCCGCCAGAACATACCCCATACCGGAAGGTTATAGAGTCGTACTTTTCAGACGAAGCCATGGCCGCTTTCGAGCCCCGGTGCCGCGCCATCGCCCGCACTCTGGTCAGATCCCTGCCACTCAATGAATCTTTTGATCTGGTGCACACCTTCAGCCAGGCCTTCGCCCTGCAAATCCAGTGTGCCTTTATGGGCTGGCCAGACTCGTACCACGCGCCCCTGCGCCAGTGGGTACAGGACAACCACCAGGCGACGCTGGCCCGGGATCGCCCAGCCATGGCCCGCCTCGCCCGGCAATTCGAGGACTACATTCTTCAGTTGCTGGAAAGCCGCCGCCAGGCCGGTGAACAGGCCCCCGACGACAACACCACCCGCCTGATGCGGGAAGCCGTCAACGGCCGGCTGATGACCGATGAAGAGCTGATCAGCCTGATGCGCAACTGGACCGTCGGCGAGCTGGGCACCATCTCGTCCAGCGTTTCTATCGTGGTGAATTACCTGGCCCACAACCCGGAACTGCAGACCCGGCTCAGAGACAACACCGGTGAACTGCCGGCGGCTATTGACGAGATTCTGCGTATGGATGCGCCGCTGATATCCAATCGCAGAGTCACAACACGGGAGGTCAGCCTCGGCGGCAGAACCCTGCCCGCCGGAGAACGAGTCACCATTCTGTGGGCCTCGGCCAACCGGGATGAAGCAGTGTTTGACGACCCGGATGCCTTCTGCCCCCAGCAGAACCAGAAACACAACCTCCTCTACGGCGCCGGTGTCCACATCTGCCCCGGTGCGCCACTGGCCAGGATGGAGCTCAGGGTACTGTTCGAGGAATTGTTGGCCCACGCTGAACTCGCTCATGCACCTGACGCCAAGGCAGTACGTGCGCACTTTCCCGCCGGCGGGTTCAGACAACTTCCGGTGGTTGTTACCAGAAGGCCGGCAACATGAGTCCACTGGCACAGCGCAGACATCAGCCCAACAGTGTTGCCGACAAATCTTCCAAAATTCTCAACCGGCTTAAACACCGGGTACATGACGTTACCCCAGCCGGAAGATGCAGGATCAGCGATAGCCGTGCCGGAAGCTGCTGCCGATAATTATTCCGCGATGCGGTGAGACATCCATAGCACAGGATGTCGTGGGTGCCTGATGCCGCCGGCTGTCTAGTGTCCCGTCTGGGTAAATCGCGGATCAACTGAGCCACTGTGAGGCGTGTGCGCAAGGCGCGCGGACGCAGGTTTGTGG
>JAJUHY010000041.1 GCA_029265735.1 Marinobacter segnicrescens
CGGGATGGCCTTCATCGGGATTTAACAGCCTGGAGGAAGCCCGTCGCTGGGTCGACCGCTTCGTCAACTGGTACAACCATGAGCACAAGCACAGCAAGCTGCGATTCGTAACACCGCATGAGCGCCACAGTGGTGAGGATGCCGCTATCCTCGCCCAGCGTCAGCGGGTTCTGGAGCAGGCAAAAAAGAGAACTCCAGGTCGATGGGGCCGTCGCCCCGTCAGGAATTGTGAGCCCGTTGGCTCAACCACGTTGAATCCGGAAAAACGAGTGGTAGAGAAAGACGTCGCTTAAACAGAGAAATCAGTGCCAACTGTCTTGAAAAACACCGTTCATCAGGTATTCCTCATCATATGTGGATTCAATGGAGTGCCGACGCCCGGTATTGTGCACCAAAAATCCATGAAATTTTGGGAAGCGAGCCAAATTGCACATATTTCATACAAACTGCAACACGGGTTACGTTCTGAAAACTGACGCGGTGTGGATGCGGGCTTTATTACACTCCGGTTCGCAAAAGCTTCGCCCCCTTACCATTCACAGCGCGCTGCTGGTTCTGATGCTCTTTATCTCGCCCTTCGCCCTGGCCCAGGAACGGGAAAACGGACAGGAAACGGCACTGGAAAAGGAACGGGAATGCCCGCAATGGCCTGAGCCACCGGTGTTCGTCGCGGAGGTAATGGCGGAGCTGGACAGGCTGCAGCCCCACGAGCTTCGCTGGAACCAGCCGCAGCGCTGGCAGGAGCTGACACATGAACTCGCTGCCTTGCGTCTGGACGGGTTACACCCGGGCTATTATCGCCTGTCCGAGATCCTGCTGATCGCCGGCCGCCAATCAGACGCTTATCCTCCCGACCGTTGCCACGCATGGCTCGCCAGTCAGATGCTGGCCTGGTCCGTAAAGGACCTCGCAATGGGCCGGCTGGACCCTGAGACTCTCGGGCTGGTCTGGCACCAGCGGCCACACCAGCCAGAGCCGCAAGCGTTTGCGCAGGCTCTTAACCAGGCGTTCCATTCACCGGACGGGCTGGCAATCGCGTTCCGCAACGCCCGGCCGACCCTGCCGGCCTACCATAACCTGCGCCGCGCCTACTCTCAGCGCCTGGAACTCCTTGCGCTACAGTGGCCTCAGGTTGCCCCTGGCCCCACCCTTCGTATCGGCGATCACGGTGAACGGGTGGAGCAACTGGCCCGCAGACTGATTGCCCAGGGCTACCTGAACGGTAACATGCCCTGGCCCGGCGGGCCTGACAGCGACCTGCAAAAAGTACGGGCTTTCGACGCGGCCCTCGAAACTGCGGTGGCGGACTTTCAACGGGACCACGGACTGACCCCCGATGGGCTGGTAGGAAACCGCAGCCGCACAGCACTGAACATGCCTCCGGCAGCCTGGACTGCACGGGTGCGGGCCAACCTGGAAAGAATGCGCTGGTTTGCTCCTTATCTCCAGTCTGACCAGTTACTCGTGGATATCGCCGGCGCCCGGGTCATCCTGTTCCGGGATGGCGAACGGATATGGGAAGGCCGCGCTCAGGTCGGCCGTGCGGAACGGAAAACGCCGGCACTGACGTCCACCGTGAGCCACGTCACCGTTAACCCTACCTGGACCATACCGCCGACGATTTTCTACGAAGATACCCTGCCGGCCATCCGCTCCGATCCCGACTATCTGGAACGCAACCGACTGACAGTGATAGATCGTACAGGCACGCCTCTGGACCCGGCTCAGGTTGACTGGAGCCGCCCCGGGAGCATCATGTTGCGGCAGGCGTCAGGACCCGGCAATGCCCTGGGCCAGGTGGCCATTCGCTTCCCGAACCCTTTTTCCGTCTATCTCCACGACACCCCGTCACAACGACTGTTCGGCACGCCGGAGAGGTTTTACAGCTCAGGGTGTGTTCGTGTTGAGAACGCCGTCAGCCTGACCGATCAGCTGTTCCCGGATGCCAACACGTCCGCCTTTCAACGGCTCCATCAGGCCCGCTCAGGTGAAGATACCCGGAATGTTTCCCTTGCCACCGGCGTACCGCTGATTATGGCGTACTGGACGGCGCAGGCTGATGATGACGGAAGACTTCAGTTTCGTCGGGATACCTATGAGGAAGACGAACTGCTGATCGATTTGCTGGACGCCGATGCGCTCCTGTATCCGTAGAGCAAACCCCGGAATGGCCTCAGATTGATACCATCAGCGCCAGCTTGCGCCCCCACCAGGTGTCCGGATCGCTGCGCCAGGCTTCCCGATGCAGCCAGGCCAGGGAATCGCGATCACGACACAGATGGCTGAGTTCCGAGCGGCTGAGTGCATCCGGTCCCTTTTCCAGGCACCGTCTGGCCAGCGCCTGCAGGTTTTCACGCCGAAGGCCGGGAGGGTGGCGACGGGCAAGACTGCAATGCATGGCGTTGACCTCCGGCAGCAACACGGCCTCTTCAAACCGGCTCAGCTGGTCCAGCCGCGGCAACAATGCCTGCTCATCCGCCGTATCCACCATGACCGCAGGCGGGCGAAGCTCTTCCGGCGTCAGCAGCAGACCGGCACGCCGCAGCAGACGACCACCCCAGGCGCGGCTAAGCCAGACTGCTGTCGGTGCCGCCAGAATCAGTGGAATCGCAACCGGAAGCGACCAGAGGAAAAACACCGGGTCCAGATACCAGGCGAACGCCGACCAGGCCAGCCCGGCAACCATGCCCGGTGCCTGCGTAACCAGGGCTTCCCGCCAGCTGGTTTCTTCCGTCCGGTTCTGCCCGGCCCAGCTTAGTGAAAGATTCAGCAATGCACTTGCCACATAAACGGAATGGGCCAGCATTTTGATCGGCGCCAGCATCACCGACATCAGGGTTTCAAGTATCACGCTGATCAGACTGCGCAGTACCCCGCCGAACCCACCCACCTGCCGGTGAATAACAATGTCCAGCCAGGCAAGAACCTTGGGCGCCACCAGCATGGTTGCTGTCGTCAGCGCCAGGGTGATGGCAAGCCCCGGGCGCCACTCGGGCCACAAGGGATAGAGTTCAGAGTGATCTTCGGGAAAGTAATCAATGGGTAGCAGCGCAAGCTGAGCCGCTTCGATGGTTGTGAAGGTCAGGAACAGCAACCACAGCGGAGAGGAAATGTAGCCCATAATGCCATTGAAGAAGGCCATCCGATGGGCAAAACGCAGGCCCGGCGTAGTCAGCATGACCCAGAGGTGTTGCAAATTACCCTTGGCCCAGCGCCGGTCCCGAGATAACTCATCGGCCAGGCTGGGGGGCGATTCCTCATAACTCGCTACCAGCGACGGTTCCAGCCAGACTTCAAGGCCGGCCCGCCCCATCCAGGCCGCCTCCACAAAGTCATGACTGAGAATCGGCCCGCGGAACAGGCCAACTCCGGGAAGTTTTCGCAGACCGCAGTGAGCCATAAAAGCGTCAGTACGAATAATGGCGTTGTGGCCCCAGAAGGCTGCGTCACCCATCTGGATTGCCGCCAGGCCGGTGGCGAACAGGGGGGAATACAACCGGTTCGCAAACTGCTGAACCCTGGCAAACAGCGAACTGCCCCGCACCACCCTCGGGTTACTCTGCAGTATGCCCACCTGGGGTTCCCGCTCCATAAGCTGGACCATGCGGACGAGGGTTTCACCTCCCATCAGGCTGTCGGCATCGAGCACAATAGTATAGCGGCAGCGGCGGCCCCAGCGCCGGAAAAAGTCTGCCACGTTACCGCTCTTGTAGTTCAGATTGACCGTACGACGCCGGTAAAAAAGCCGGCCATCAGCGCCCAGTTCCTCACAGAGACTCTGCCAGGCCGCCTGCTCTTCCAGCCAGACCTCCGGGTCGCGACTATCGGAAAGAATGTAGAACTCGAAGTGCTCCAGATGCCCGGTGCGCTCAAGGTCCCGATAGATCGCCCGCAGGCCTCTTAGAGTGCGCTGAACCGGCTCGTGGTAGATGGGCATGATGACGGCGGTGGAAGCGAGGGGCGTGGTCGCCAGTACCTCCGGCTTGTGACGTCGGGCCAGTGACCAGCGATCACCACCAAGCAGGCGGATGGCAAACCCCCAGACGGCGGTCCAGAAGCCGATGGATATCCATCCATAAAGCACAGCAAATAATGATGCCAGCGCCACCTCTACCCAGGTGCCGCCGTGATAAGGCAGTACCCGCAGCATAAACACGGTGGCGACAAAGGTCTGTCCCAGCACCAGCAGAGCAAAAAGCGTACGCCGGATATTGGCAACCCACCGCCAGCGAACCGGAGAAGTACGTTCAGTCTGCGTCAACGGAACCGGCCCCGGCTCACAACGCTGGTCCATATCCGATACTCCCCCGGTCAATAGGTGGCCGCTGGAGGGGTACCTGAAGCTCCGGCAAGTCAAAATAGTCCGGCAGTCGCTCAAACACCTGGGCGAGGATGCCTGTTGGGGCCTCCTGCTCTGGCGCATTCTGCGCCTGCCGGTTCTGTGCCTCAGCCAGACATGCATCAATCAGCGCCAGCGCCTGCCGGCATACCGCAGGCGATGGGGAAATACCGTAATTCCGCAGGTACAGCATGACCCGGTCAAGAGCGTACTGGCAGATGGCCTTTTCCATTTCAGACTCCTGAGAGCGATCCGCGACCTTCCCTTCCAGACGTTACTTCGCCCTGATATCCACCCCCGCGGGCAGCTCATAAGTCCAGGTTTCCGTCAGAGGTTTCTCATCCAGCGAGAGAAACGCCCGCAACGCCATGGTCTCATTGCCGGAAGGCCGGACCAGCATCGATAACCGCCATTGCCCGGTTGGCTCCGAATATTCGACAAAATGCTCCAGCACTTCCGTCTGCTCGTTGGCACTGACCACGCTGACCACATCGGCCCCCGGATCTGTTTCGCCCAGAGCTCCACCTTCGAAGTCCACCAGAATCCGGTAGGAACCTTCCTTATCCCCTCCTCCGATACGATTGCCGTCCCCAATGAAGGTATTGGCGGCGTAACCGCTGGGGTGTCCGCTCAGCTCAGGTCCCGCGGGGCCGAACTTCAACCGGTACTCCAGGTCTACTGATGTGCCACCTTCCGGAGCCTTCTCCGGCGACCAGAACGCCACGATGTTGTCATTCACTTCCGAGCGGGTGGGAATCTCCACCAGAACCACGTTGCCCGGGCCCCAGTCACCCTGGGGCTCTACCCAGGCACTGGGCCGAAGCTCGTAACGGGCTTCAAGATCCTGAAAATCCCGGAAGTCCCGGTTTCTCTGCATCAGGCCGAAGCCCCTGGGATTGTTGGTACGCAGATAACTGATCCGCAGGGCATTGGGGTTAATCAGTGGTCGCCAGAGCCATTCACCGCTCTCGCCATCGGTCACCAGCAGACCATCGGAGTCATGGGTCTGCGGACGCCATTCACCCAGCGGTCGCAGAGTGTTCTCACCGTAATAGAACATACTGGTCAATGGTGCGTAGCCCGGCAGGCCGACTTTATGGCGGAAGAAAAGACGGGCATGGACATCCATGTCCAGGATATCTCCGGGCCTGATGGTGAACTGGTAGGCACCGGTCAGACTGGGGCCGTTCAGCAGGCCGTACACTACGACATGATCATCATCCCCTTCGGGCTGCTCCAGCCAGAATTCGATAAACGATGGGAATTCCTCGCCATTAGGCTGCCCGGTATCAATGGCGATGCCCCGGGCGGACAAACCAAAGCCGTCATTACGGCCGACACCCCGGAAGTAGCTGGCACCGGCAAACGATAGAAACTGGTTATTGATATCCGGCCCCCGCAGCGGATAGGTCAGGCGGAAACCGGCAAACCCGAGATCCGCCGGCACCCGCTTGGCGAACTCCTCATTGGGATAGGTGAACAGGTCCCGGGCGAAACGGACAGGCTCAACCTCGCCATCACGAATCTCGTTGAGGGCGACCGCATGGGTGAAATACTTACCGGCCGGTGTCAGCATCACCTGGAATTTCGAATCGGTACCCCGCCACAAGTTTCGGTCGTCCCGGAAGCGGATCTCCTGGTATCTGGAGTACTCGAGGTCTCTCATAAAATCAGGAACGGAGGGTGGTGCCTGCCAGCGTTGTGCGGCCAGCTCACGGGCTTTCTCTGCAACCTGATCAAAGCCGAATGTTTCATCGGCCATAGCGGTGGCTGTGCTGGTTGCAAGAACAGTGGAAACGATCACTGCTGGAAGGAGATGCAGCATGGGCAGCATGAAAAGGGTCCCTGAAATTCAAATCCTTAGGAAGGCCTGATTACCGGCCTGCTGATAGATTTGTAGACCCCGCGAGTCCCTGCGGCAAGTGACGACTTTGTAAGTCGATATGCTGGAATTATGTATCCGGGGTCTGTGAGGTCACAGGGTCCAGGTGATTTCGAGAGATATGTCCGGTACTTCCGTAGCCGCAAGGCCGGGGCCGTCGGCATTAATCAGAGTTCCCGCTCTGAGCCCGCCCGAGAGATGTTCGCCACTGACGCGCCAGAGAATCTCGCCGACGGTGGCCTGGCTGGTAAGACCCTGGTCCGGGGTTTCTGCCCAGCCCCGCAGCAGCGAAAACGTCACTTCCGTGCGTAATTCCGATGGAAGCCAGAGAAAGCGGCTTGGTGTGGTGCTGTCCAGACGCAGCCAGCCACCCTGTCTGCCACGCAGTGTCTGACCACCGAAGCCGTGCATCATCCCCGGACCCATTTCCATATAGCGCCACCCCGGTAAATCCCCCGGCGTATACTGATAGGCACCGCTCAGATCCCAGTTCATGTGCAGCCAGTCACGCTCCAGCCCGGCGGTCAGGTTATAACGCTGGAACCCGCCCATCTGTTCTCCGCAGGCTTCCTGCTCTGCTCCGTCCAGGAGCGCGACGCAGCCCTCGACCGAAAGATCGATCTGACCGTGAGCATCCAGCCACGGCAGCTCTCCCTCCAGGTGCCCATCGAGTCGTAACAGCGTATAGCTCTGCCGGGCCTCGCCGGTCAGGTCGCTATTCTCAAACCACTGGTTACTGACATCTGTTGCGATCATGCGGGCATTCAATCCCGCCATAGGCCCCTGATACAGGTTTCGGTTCAGTTCCAGCTCAAGAGTCTGGCGGGTACCGCCCACCTTACGAACGTCATCGTCAATGATAGCCTCGTCCTGATATTCATGATGGCGTCCGCTGAAAGCGAGCTGATTGCGGCCCATGGGCATGCGCCAGTTCAGGCCGATATCCATGGTGGTGTCACCGGGCTGCTGGGACATGGACCAGTTACCGTCTACGGTCAGGTTAGTGTTCAGCCAGGGCAGCGGGCTTTCCTCGAAACCGATGCGGACCCGGTCGGTCTGCTCGGCGGCGTGATCTTCTCCCCGCAGGAAGAACCGCTGCCCTGCCCAGGTCTCCCGGGCCGGTGCTGACGAAAGCGGGATGGGGGCCATGCCCTGGCCGGCGGTGTCAATCTCCACGGCTGAACCGGGCTGGACTTCAGCGGATTGCTGAAGCGGCTGGCCATGGTGTTCGCGGATCCAATGGATGCTCTGCTGCAGCAGAGAGAGGGTACGACGGGCCTGCTCCTCACCGTCGACACCAGCGAAACTGGCTATCGGCATGAGGATGATTGCGACCGTTATCAGCCCCCGGAGCCGGCGCTGACAGCGGCCATATCGTAAAGACAGGCTTGTCATGGTTAAGACGGGGTAATGGTTGTGAAAGGTGCTACCAATAGTACCCGCCCGACAACCTGTGACTCCACGAAATAAGCCCTGTTTTATCGAACCGTTACAATTTTAATCTTCTTTATAAACAGGAGCTTCCGTAAGCAATTGAATCGACGTCATCAGGTTTTTAATGTGCCTATCTGATGGACAGGGAAAAGTTACATTCTGATACAGATATTCACGCGGTTTTGTGTAGCAAAACAACATCCTTTCTGGGAACGATGATTCGCCAGCGAAAATGCTCTGCCAACCATTGGAAAGTGGCTTCCCGGTAAAAAACGATGTGGGTCGGGTCCCGCCGGTAGTACCACTCCGCGAAGCGATCGTCGTCTGTCTGGAAGCAGGTCATGATGCCTAGCCAGCCCCCCGGGCGGATCATCTGATCGAGCTGCTGAAACACCGCCAGCGGATGCCGCAAGTGCTCAACCACCTCGGTACAGACAATGAAATCCCACTGTCTGGCCAGTACCGACGTATCCGCGAAAAATGCAGGGTCATAGAGCGCCATCTGATGACCGGCTTCCTCAAGCATCCCGGCTAATGCGGGGCCCGGCCCACAGCCAAAATCGAGCCCTTGCTGGCCGGGTGGCAACACCTCAAGTAACGGTCCGGCAAGTCGGCCAAGGAATGAACGGTAGCGCGGGTCGTCCGGCCGGTTGTCATGGAGTGCGTATACGGCCCGCTCGTCCTCCTCGCTCAGCCATCCGGCCGGGTCCATCAGCGTGGCGAAACATTGCGGACAACGGCGGTAGCAGCGTTCCTCCACCCACTGAAACTCCCTCAGCCCCGGATGATCACAAACACTGCAATGGGTTCGCGCCAGCACCCTACCCTTCATCAGCGATACACCTCTGATAACCGTTTCGCAATGACGAAAACATTAATTGCCAACCCCGCACAGAGATAGGGACCAGAACCGCCGGTGATCCCGTCATAACGGCGTTCGGGTTATGGGTGTCTCCCCAGGCGGTAGCTAGTATGACCTCAGCAGTACTACAACAATTATCCGGTGGGCGGGCCAGAGCATACGCCTGCCATGACACGGAGTGTTCGACATGTCAGCCTTGAACAGAACCACCTTTCGCGGCGCGGCACTTGCCGTGCTCGCCTGCCTGCCCCTGCTGACGCTGGCAGATGCGGAAGTCCAGCGTAGCGGCTTCTACTGGCGCGCCTCGGTGGATGGCGCCAACGTCTATACCGGAACCCGGATGTTTGATGCCGTTAACGCAGCCATTAATGCCATGGGACCGGGAACAGTCAATATTCGCAGTTCCGGTGATTCCGGGCCCGACGGTGGAAATGTATACGGGATTCGTCCGCAGAACGGCACGGTACTGGACTTTCACGGCAATACTGTGAATGCCAATGGCGGCGAGCTGATCGTGCCAGTGTACTGCGACCGTCGCAACGGCGTCACCGTGCGTAATCTGCGGGTGACCGGCAACCCCCGTTACGGGGTCTGGTTCAGGGGCTGCTCCAACGTAACCCTGCACAACATCACCATGAACCTGAATAATAATAACCCGGTCGGGCTTGGCATCCGGGTGGATGCGTCCACCGGACCAGCCCGGAACCTGACCATCAGCGGCGATGTCCGGGTTGAAGGTGCCCGTGGTCACGGGATCGAGACCTACGGCGTGGACGGCTTCACGATCGGCGATGTCACCATCAACAATAACGGCGGTTCCGGTCTGTTGCTGAATGACTCCCGTAACGGCACCGTTGGCGTCGTAACCGGTAACCGCAACAACCAGGGCGGTGGATACGCGACCTTCCGGGTCGCCAATAACAATGGTCCTAATGTTCGTGTGGCCGGCGTACACTCCCGCAACTCTGGCCGGGGCTTTTTCAGCGTTTCCGGCAGTAATGGCACCACAGTGCAGCACGTGGATATCGCCAACTCCAGTTCCCAGGGCATCTTTCTGGAAGACGCCCGCAACACCCATGTACTTAGCGGCACAGTGCGCAATGGCAATCCGAACTGCCAGCTGGTGCGCACCAGCAGCTCCAGTATCAACGTTTCCGGCTGCACACGCACTGGCACACCGCCCTCAGATCCGGGCAATGGAGGAGGCAGCAGCAATATCGCCACCGGCACCTACCGCATCACACCCATTCACAGTGGCAAGGCCCTGGACCTGGCCATGTGTGACATCAGTCCCGGCACCAACATTCAACAGTGGGACTGGCTGAACAAC
>JAJUHY010000086.1 GCA_029265735.1 Marinobacter segnicrescens
ATCATGTCCATCTTGTGCTCAATCAGGCAGACCGTCAGGCCGTGTGTCACCATCTTTTTTATCAGCTCTGCCAGACCTTCGGTTTCCTCCGGGTTTACCCCGGCCGCGGGCTCGTCCAACAGGACGATTTTCGGGTCGGTAGCCAGCGCCAGTGCAAAGGCAACGCGCTTGCGCTCTTCCTGAGTACAATCGGCGATGTATCTATTTTCTGCGTGGCTCAGGCCGACGAAATCCAGTGCTTCACGTGCCTTTTCGCGACAGGCACGTTCTTCCGACTGCAATCGTTTGGAATTGATCAGTACGTCCCAGAGCCCGGAACGGGTCCGCAGCCGATGGCCGACGATGAGGTTATCGAGCACCGTAGCCGTTTCGAACAGGTTGGTGGTCTGGAAGGTACGCCCTACCCCAAGCTTGGCCACATTGTCACACCGCATTTTCGTAATATCTGTGCCATCCAGCAAAATTCGGCCGGATGTCGGCTTGTGCACACCGGAAATCAGGTTAAAGAAGGTACTTTTACCGGCACCGTTGGGACCGATGATGGCGTTAATCCGGTTCGTCTCAAACTCCACGGACACGTCATTCACTGCCGCAAGCCCGCCAAACATTTTGGTCAGGTGTTCTACCTTAAGCATTGTTATTCGCCTCCTGACTACCGCTGGTCTTTACTTTACTTTCTGCCTGCACCTTTTTCGGACCCAAGCCGAGGGCCTGTGCCTTTCGGTGCATCCAGACCAGGAAGGAACCACAAACACCCAGCGGGAAGAAGATCACCAGAATGACCAGCAGAGGACCGAAAATGATCATGCGGTAGGCTTCAAGGAACTGAAGTGATTCGGTAATCCAGGTAACACCGAGGGTGCCGACCAGAGGCCCGAACAGCGTACCGATACCACCCACGAGCATATACATGAGCATGTTGAAGGTCTGCAGTACGTTCGCATCTTCAGGTCCGAGCACGCGGATCATGCCGGCATACAGAGCGCCAGCCAGACCGGCATAGGTCGTGGAAATCACGAAGGCCAGAATTTTGGTCTTCATCAGGTTAATACCCAGCGACTCGGCCAGATCGTCGCCATTGCGGATCGCAATGAAGGTTCGCCCAATCAGAGAGTTCTGGATACGTGAGGTAAACCAGACGATAAAGACCAGGAAGAAGAGCACCAGGTAGTACATGGCGTTGGTTTTACGGAAATCGACAATCCCGAAACCATCCGGCGCAGAAATATTCCTGACGCCGATAACACCATGGGTCAGCCCGTCCCACTTCTCGATGAGGAGGTAGATAATGGAACCGACACAAAGGGTGAAGATGGCGAAATAGTCTTCTCTGAGCCGCAGCGACACTGCTCCGACCAGAAAGCCCAGCACACCAGTAATCAGCAGGGCTGCCACCAGTGCCGGCCAGTAGTTCCAGCCGGCATCAACCGTCAGCAGGCCGACGGCATAGGCACCAATGGCAAAGAAGCCACCGTGTGCCAGGTTAAGCTGGCCGCAGTAACCGGTAATGATATTAAAACCGTAGACCGCGATGATGATGATGAACGATTTCGCCATCACCTGAACCTGGTATTCGTTGCCTGCGCCTGCCCATACGGGGAAGAGCAGGGCCAGGGCCAGCAATACGAACTTGCTGACCGGGTGCATAATCAGGGCGCCTAATTTAAACAACATGATCAGTGTGCCCCCTTTGCGAACAGACCCTGTGGACGGATGGAAAGTATGACAACCAGCAAGCCGAAGGCGATCACATCCTTATAGACATCGGAGATGTAGAACCCTCCCAGAGCCTCCGCCATTCCGATGATCATTCCCCCGATAATCGCTCCCGGGATGCTGCCCATGCCGCCGAGGATAATGATGACGAAGGCTTTCATGATGACGATATGCCCCATCACCGGACTGACCAGTGTCATGGGCGCAAACAGCGTTGCCGCGACAGCCGCCAGCACTCCCGAAATGGCAAAGGTCATCATGGCCACCCTGTTGGCATCGATACCGACAAGGAAAGCACCCTCGCGGTTCTGGGCCATGGCGATGATGGTAGCGCCTACCATCGTCTTGCGCAGGAAAAGTGTGAGGGCGACAACCAGTACCGTAGCGGCAACGATGACCAGCAACGCTTGCTGGCGAATAAACACTCCACCGATATTCAGGGTGCTGCCCATCCCGGTAAAGGGGGAGGTCATCCGAACCGGCTGCGATCCCCAGATGGCGTGAATGGCCGCCTCGAGGAACAGAAGGATGCCGATGGCGGCAATCATGTCGTGGATGGGGGGTGCATGTCTCAGGGGGTGGAAAACCAGACGCTCACAGATGACCGCCAGGGCTGCAACGACAACGGCAGAGCCCGCCATTGCCACCCAGTAATGGGCTCCCAGGTCGACCATGAAAAAGTACGTCATGAACGCGCCTACCATGTAGAGCGCGCCGTGGGCGAAGTTCGGGATATGGAGTATCCCGTAAACCAGGGTCAGACCGAGCGCTACGAGACCGTAGATACTGCCCAGAGTCAGCCCGTTGAAAACCTGCTGAAGAAATATAGTCAAACCGGCCCCTCCTGTGGCGACGTTGTTCTTGTAGAGTTGCCGTTACCGCAACTACATCTGTGATGAATTATCGATTGCGCTTATTTTTCTTTGCAAAAAAATCAGACGTATCAGCAAAAAGCCTCACATCGATGCACAAGAGTACACTGCGCGCATACACTGTCAATAGACAGAATGTGATTTCGCTATGCGGATCTAATTATTAATTTCAATGAAAACAAGGGAATCATGAACACCGTTTAATGGCGATTATCATAACGGCGGAGGGGAATCTGGTCAGGCACCCCACCGACCAGGATGGCCAGTGGGGGTGCCAGTCAGGGCAGGATTACTTCTTCCATTCCTCTTCTTGCAAAGCACGCCACATCAGCTTGCCGGTAGGGGATTTCGGCAGCTCGCTGACGAACTGAACAATCGACGGCACCTTGTAGGCGGCCATCTGCTCGCGACACCAATTGATGATGTCAGCCTCAGTGGTTGAACCTTCCGCGTCCGGCTGCAGCACGACCATTGCTTTTACAGTTTCACCGCGTTTCTCATGGGGTGCTGAAATAATGCAGACTTCATGGATCGCTGGGTGCTGGTACATCATGCTTTCTACTTCAGACGGCCATACCTTGAAACCCGAAGCGTTGATCATCCGCTTGACCCGGTCAACCATGTAGAAGTAACCGTCTTCATCGTAGTAGGCCAGGTCTCCGGTGCGGTAGAAGCGTTTGCCGTCGATTTCAACAAACGCAGCTTCGGTCTCCGCTGGACGGTTCCAGTAGCCCACGGTCACCTGAGGCCCGTGGGAGACAATCTCACCCACTTCGCCCGGACCTTTCTCTTCCAGGGTATCCACATCAATGATGCGGGAATCCACATCAAAGACCGGAATGCCCAGGCACTGCGCCCGCGGCGCATCGTTCGGGTTGATGTGGGTGGCGGCCATGGTTTCCGACAGGCCATATCCTTCGATGTAATCCAGCCCGGTGAGAGCCTTGAGCTTCTTCGCCACCGCCTCGGGCATGGCCGCGCCACCGCCGCCGATGGTGAGCAGTGAGCTGATATCGTATTGGTCCAGATTCGGGTTGGACAGGAAGTCCACTGCCATGGTGACGATGTTGGTCCAGCCGGTGACCTTGTATCGGCCAATAAGGGTACCCGCCACATCACGGTCCCAACGGGTCATGATGACCATGGTGGAGCCGGAGTAAATCGGGCTGTTCATGGAACCGGTCATTCCGGTGACATGGAAAAACGGCAGCGTACAGAGCTGGACGGAATCCGATGTGGACAGGTTCCAGAACGCCCGCTGAACCGCCGTTGCCATGGGGCCGCGGTGTACGTGCATGCAGCCCTTGGGCTGACCGGTGGTGCCAGAGCTGTAGGGGATGACCGCCAGGTCGTCCGGGCCGGCGGTATGTTCACCGGGCTGATGACCGCTATTAAGGGCGTCTTCCCAGGTAATCAGGCCCGGGCTTTTCAGCTCACGGGGCTCAGCTGCCACTTCCGCCGGCAGTTTCAGGTCCGTGGGCTCACGCACATAGTTGCCGTAGGCGGCAACTACGACCCGCTCCAGATAGGTCTTGCCCACCAGCGGTGCAATGAAATCCGCCAGCTCCATACCGGCCAGACAGATGGTCGACTGGGTATCGGAGATATAGTGCTCCAGCTCCGCCGCGCGGTTCATCGGGTTGATCGGAATCACTGCCGCATCAGCCCGCAGAATGGCGTAGTAACCGATGACATACTGGGGCGAGTTCTGCATATACAGCAGCACCCGATCACCCTTCTTGACACCGTTCTGCTGCAGCCAGCCCGCCAGCGCGTTTACCTCATCCAGCAGTTCACGGTACGTAATCTTTGTGTCGTAGTAGATGATCGCAGTATGGTCGGGATACCGCAGCGCCGAGATTTCCAGGTTGGTGAACAGGCTGGTCTGCGGCAGGGTCATGGTCTTGGGCAAATCGCTTGGCCAGACCTTGTGGTGTCGTGTAAACATCGGTGTATCTCCGGTTATCAATCATACAGACGGCAGTCGCGCCGCCATGAAACGGCAAAAGGCGCCCAGGCCAGGCCCGGGCGCCAACAACCATTCCACCGGCGCGACTCTGTCAGGTCTTTCGCAGGGTGATGGAATACTCACCGCCGGGCATCCGCTGCTCTCCCCGTAACGGGGCCGCGGCAATCGAACCCCGACGCATGGCGGCGACGTCGGAGTTATCCGGAACCAGGTGCTCGGTGTTCCGGTCGAACCCCAGCCACCAGTAGGAAAGCCCGCGGCTGTCCAGCCCTGGCTGGAGTTTTGGCCGGGCAATGGAACCCGCAGACTGGGTTGCGTATTCCAGCGTCGTAATGTGGTCGGCCGGGCGGGCCGGAAAGTTCACGTTCCAGCAGCACTTGCTTTCCTGCGCCGAGGGCCAGAGCGCGCGGATGACCGCCTCGCCCAGTTCGGTTACCGGCGACCAGTCGATACTATCCCTGTTCAGAAAGGACTGGCTCAGGGCAATAGCTGGAATGCCAAGGTGCTCTGCACTCAGTACAGCACCTACGGTTCCGGAGTATTGTACCGAATCGCCAATATTGGCGCCGGCATTTATGCCAGACAGCACCAGATCCGGCGGTGAATCACTGAACCACTCCGCCATCGCGAAGAGCACACAGTCCGCCGGAGTGCCGGATACGGCAAAGTGGCGCTCACCGTGGTGGTACACGCGTAACGGGTCGTGCAGGGAGATGCTCTGCCCCGCCCCGCTGCGATCGTGTTCCGGTGCAACGATCCAGACCTCTTCCGCCAGCTGACTGGCGATGTCCGCCAGGATCTTCAGGCCGGGCGCCGCTACGCCGTCGTCGTTAGTGATGAGTATGCGACGGACCAGAGGGTCCGCCACTACTGCCTGCTCATTCATAGCCCGGTGCCCTTGCGCCCCTTCTGGGCAACAGACCAGCCGGCTTCCGCCAGGATACTGGCCCGTTTGCCAACTTCAAGCGCATCAGCGTTACTGGCGTTACCGGCCAGCGCACGGGCATAAACACCCTGCACGATTGCCGCCAGACGGAACAGTGAGAAGGCCACAAAGACGTGCCAGTCATCCAGGCTGTCACGGCCAGAAGCCCGGCAGTAACGCTCAATGGTTTCCTGCTCCGACGGAATGCCAAGGCTGTCCAGGTCCTCACCGACGACACCGCGCATACCTTCAAACCCGGAATGCAGGTGGTAAGGCAGGCAGTAGTACGCCAGGTCAGCCAGCGGGTGGCCCAGGGTCGACAGCTCCCAATCCAGGATGGCGATCACTTCGGGCTTGTCCCGGTGCAACATCAGGTTACCCAGACGATAGTCGCCGTGGGCGATGGCACTCTCATCCTTTTCAGGCAGATTTTCCGGCAGCCACTTCATCAGCTTGTCCATGGCCGGCATTTCGTCGGTCTTGGACGCTTCATACTGCTTAGACCAGCGAGCCACCTGACGGGCGACATAGCCTTCCGGACGACCGAAATCCCCCAGGCCGATCTTGTTGACGTCCACGGCGTGCATCTTGGCCATGGTATCGATCGCCGCCTCGTGGATCGGGCGACGCTCTGCGCGGTCCAGCTCGGGCAGCGCCGGATGGCTCAGCACCCGGCCTTCGAGGAAGTCCATGACGTAGAACGGGGTACCGATCAGGTCGCTGTCTTCGCACAGTACGTGGGCTTTGGGCACCGGTACATCGGTGTGGTCCGCCAGCGCACGAATAACCTTGTATTCCCGCTCCACCATGTGGGCGGACGGCAACACCTTTCCGTGCGGCTTCTTGCGCAGAACATAGCGCTTGCCGCCGGAGGTCAGCAGAAACGTCGGGTTGGACTGCCCACCCTGAAACTGCTTGACCTCAAGGTCGTCGCCAAAGCCCGGAATTTCCTTCTGCAGCCAGGGCAGCAGAGCTGCCACGTCAAACCGGTGGGCGTCGAGAACGTCCACCAGATTGGGTCCAGTACTCATAGCTACCTCAGCAAATGGTTTCGCCGCCGTCTGCCACAATCACCTGACCGGTGATGTAGGCGCTGGCCTTGGTGGAAAGGAACACCGCCAGACCGGCGATATCGACCGGGTCGCCGATGCGACGCAGGGGCGTTTTCTCTTCGGCGCGCTTGACGCGAACCGGGTCTTCCAGCAGCGCCTTGGCAAAATCAGTCCTGATCAGCCCCGGTGCAATGGCGTTGACACGGATGCCCTTCGGCCCCCACTCCACCGCCAGGTTACGGGCCAGAGCCGCTTCCGCCGCCTTGGACACCCCGTAGGTACCAATCGTCGTGTTACCGCGGATACCGGCAATGGACGACAGCAGAACCACCGCGCCCTCGCCCCGCTCAGCCATTCCCGGCAGTACCATATTGGTAAGCCAGAAGGTGCCTTTGACGTTGGTGTCCATGATCTTGTCCCAGGCCTCGTCAGTCATTTCCGAGGTAGGGCCATAGAGCGGGTTGGTGGCGGCGTTGCACACCAATACGTCGATCTTGCCCCAGGTCTCCAGAGTCTTGTCCACCAGGTTCTGAAGATCTTCCTTGCGACCCACGTGGCAGGGAATGGCGATGGCTTCAAAGCCCTCGGCCTTGAGCTCATTGGCCACCTGCTCGCAGACATCCGCCTTGCGGCTGGAGATGACTACTTTTGCCCCAAGCCGGGCCATCTCTTCAGCGATTGACCGGCCAA
>JAJUHY010000093.1 GCA_029265735.1 Marinobacter segnicrescens
CAGCAGCTGCGTCAGGGACGCCTCCTCTTCCGCCGGCAACATGTCGGCCTGATCCACTACGCGACCGGTCAGCTCCGGAAAATCCGGTGCGCCCTGGGCCAGGACCAGCCCGGGCAGTAACACCAATGCCAGCAAAGCGAGCAGCGAGGGCAGACGGATCATCAGAACTGGACCCGTGGCGCCTGGTCTGCGTTTTCAGCGGTAGCCTTGAAGTTCTCCCGGATTTCCAGGTCGCTGTACAGCAGGCTGTGCCATATCCGGCCCGGGAAGGTGCGGATCTCGGTGTTGTACCGCTCCACTGACTGGATAAAGTCCCGCCGTGCTACCGCAATGCGATTCTCCGTTCCTTCCAGCTGCGATTGCAGGGCCAGAAAGTTCTGGTTCGACCGCAGCTCCGGATACCGTTCGGACACCGCCATCAGCCGGCTTAATGCACTGGTCAGCTGACCCTGGGCCTGCTCGAACTGCTGCAATTTTTGGGGATCATCGAGAATACTTTCGTCCACCTGAATGGACGTGGCGCGGGAGCGGGCCTCGATGACAGCCGTCAGCGTCTCCTGCTCCTGAGCGGCGAAACCTTTCACCGTTTCCACCAGGTTCGGCACCAGATCCGCACGACGCTGATACTGATTCTCAACCTGGGACCAGGACGCTTTCACCTGCTCATCGTAGGTGGGAATGTTATTGATGCCGCATCCACTGATTAATGCCGCCAGTGCAACCAGCACCGTCAGTCGCAGAATAAGCCATCGTCCAGACCTCTGAGTCTCAAACATCATGTTTCATCACATCCTGTTCCCTGTCATGAGTGCCCGACCTGCGAGCCCGAACATACTAACACCAAATCATGCAAACGATGACCAGGGCGCGGCGGAACCACCGCCGGGTTTCTGCCGGTAGTCCGGATCTGTCCAGCACACCGGCAGCGCCTCCCCGGACGGGAACGCCAACCGGGACTTATCAATGGGCTCGGGGTCCTGGGCTTCTTCGCCGTAATGGACACTACCGGTCACCTCGGCGCGATTGGGATCGAAGAGCGCCTTGATATCGCTGATTTCCACCAGGTGACCCGTGTTTTTCTCCGCCAGCAACATGAAGCATTCCTCCGAGACAAGTGAAGGCTGATTCTCACAATGTGGCCCCTGACCCCGCTATCTGCAAGTATCACCACCGTTTACCGCGGCCCGGTCCGTGCGCATTAACAAGGCGTAACCGCCCGAGGGTTTATTCCACAGGAAGTGACCACAGAACCGGCTTCAGGTGATCTATTCTTCAGAATCACCAGACCAGCAAGCACAAGGAGCCACCACCATGAGCACATCACTGAACGGAAAGAAGATCGCATTCCTCGCTACCGACGGTGTGGAACAGGTTGAACTGACCGAGCCCAGGGAAGCTCTGGAGAAAGCCGGCGCGACAGTCGAACTGATCTCTATCAAGGACGGCAGCATCGACGGCTATAACCACCTGGAGAAAGCCGATTCATTCAAGGTGGATCACCAGGTGAGCGACGTCAGTTATAACGACTACGACGCACTGGTCCTTCCCGGCGGCGTCGCCAACCCGGACGAACTGCGCCAGGACGAGGCGGCCGTCGCCTTCGCCCGCAACTTTATCGAAGCCGGCAAGCCAGTCGCAGCCATCTGCCACGGCCCCTGGTTGCTGGTGGAAGCCGACGTGGTACGTCACCGCACGCTCACCTCGTTCCCCAGCATCAAAACCGACATCACCAACGCCGGCGGCAACTGGGTCGATAAGGAGGTCTGCTATGACGCGCCCCTGATTACCAGCCGCAAGCCGGACGACCTGAAAGCTTTCTCTGACAAGATTATTGAGGTGGTCGGCGGCTAACGATTTCATTGCGTAACCTTCATCCTTTTGTCAGGAAGCCGCTGCTACGCTTTCCAAAACGGCCATAGCGAATTGGCGTATTACCTGAACGAGAAAACCGCCACAAGGAGACCTGCGCATGTTTTCCCGTATATTTCCGTTACTGGTCACCGGTGCGCTCGTCACCGGCTGTGCCACCGACCCCGGGCCGAAGCCCGACGACCAGCTGGCAGCCACGGAAGCAGCACTACTGTCGGCCACCAATGCCGGTGGAGAGGATACCGAACCCAGCATGATCATCGGAGCTCGCGAGAAACTGAACACCGCCGAGAACCTCATCGCCGACGAACGCTATGAAGAAGCCAGACGCCTGCTGGAACAGGCAGAGGTCGATGCACGGCTGGCGGAAGCCCGGGCGGATACGCAAAAAGTACGTGAAGAGCTCGGCGACGTCAGGACCAGTATCGATTCCCTGCGCCGGAACCTGGAAAACCAGAACTGACCACAAGGAGGCGATATGAAACGGCATTACTTTGGCACAGTTCCGGTCATTACCCTGGCGGCCCTGCTGACAGCCTGCGCCAGCACACCACCGGAAAGCCCTGCCCTGAACGAAACAAAAGCCGCCTATGATGCCGCGGTGGATGATCCTGAGATTGCCCGCAACGGCCTCTCCCATCTGCGGAACGCCAATGCCGCGCTTGACCGTGCTGAAGCCCTGCGTGCGGAAGGCGGCAAGGAGGAAGCGATGGGCCACCAGATCTATCTGGCCAGCCGTCACCTGGAACTCGCCCGGGAGCAGAGCCTGCGGGCAGAACTTGAGGCGGAACTCCAGGAAGCCGAACGGCGCCGGGATGACCTTCGCATTCGCATTGGCGACCGCCGCGCTCAGGAAGCCGAGATTCAGGCCCGCATGCTGCGGGAGCAGATGGACCGGCTGGAAGCCGAGCAGACCGATCGCGGCATGGTCATGACCCTTGACGCCGTGCTGTTCGATATTGACAGCGCGGACCTCAAACCCGGTGGCGAGCGTACCGTTCGCAAGCTGAGCGACTTCATGCGGGAGTACCCGGACTACCGGGTACGGGTAGAAGGCTACACCGACAGTACGGGTGAAGCCTCTTACAACCAGGAACTGTCCCTGCGCCGGGCGCAGTCAGTACAGAATCAGTTACTGGAGGATGGTATTTCCTCGGACCGGGTAGAAGTTCAGGGTTTTGGCGAAGAGTACCCGAAAGCGACAAACACCACCTCAGCGGGTCGCCAGGAAAACCGCCGGGTGGAGATCGTCATCTCCGACCGGGACGGCAATATCGGCTCGCGCTGATCAGTGTCCAATAAAAAAGGCCCCGCAACCTTCAGGCTGCGGGGCCTTCCTTTATACCGGCTCTGAAACTCAGGCGGCGGTAGTCGCTTCGCCTTCGGGCATCTCGTGACGGATCAGGAAGTCAAAGGCGCTCAGTGCTGCCTTGGCGCCTTCGCCCATGGAGATCACGATCTGCTTGTAAGGCACAGTGGTAGCATCACCGGCAGCGAACACACCCGGAATGGACGTCTCACCACGCTCGTTGGTAATAATTTCACCGTGCTGGCTCAGCTCGATATCACCTTTCAGCCACTCGGTATTCGGTACCAGACCGATCTGGACGAACACCCCTTCAAGGGCCACGTGGTGGTTCTCACCGGTCTTGCGGTCCGTGTAGTTCAGGCCGGACACTTTGCCGTTCTCACCCACAACTTCTGTCGTCTGGGCGGAAAGGATGATGTCCACGTTCTTCAGGCTGCGCAGCTTGTCCTGCAGCACCTGGTCGGCACGCATCTGGTCACCGAACTCGATCAGCGTGACATGGCCTACCAGGCCGGCCAGATCAATGGCGGCTTCAACACCGGAGTTACCACCACCAATCACCGCTACCCGCTTGCCCTTGAACAGGGGTCCGTCACAGTGCGGACAGTAGGCCACACCCTTGTTACGGTACTCATCCTCACCCGGCACACCCAGCTGACGCCAGCGGGCACCGGTAGCCAGGATCAGGCTCCGGGCCTTCAGTGACGCACCATTAGCCAGGCGGACTTCGTGGTAGCCGCCGGTTTTGGCCGCCGGAATCAGCTTTTCCGCCTGCTGCATGTTCATGATATCCACGTCGTACTCTTTGACGTGCTGTTCCATGGCTGCCACCAGCTTCGGGCCTTCGGTGTAGGGCACGGAGATCAGGTTCTCAATGGCCATGGTGTCGGCGACCTGACCGCCAAAGCGCTCGGCTGCGATACCGGTGCGGATACCCTTACGTGCGGCGTAGATCGCGGCAGCGGAACCAGCCGGGCCACCGCCGATTACCAGCACTTCGTACGGCTCTTTCTCATTGAGCTTCTCAGCGGCACGGGCGTCAGCCTTGTCGTCCAGCTTCGCCACGATCTCTTCCAGTGTCATGCGTCCCTGACCCCAGGACTGGCCATTCAGGAACACGGACGGCACCGCCATGACTTCTTTCTTTTCCACTTCATCCTGGAACAGCGCACCGTCGATAGAGGTATGACGGATCTTCGGGTTCAGGATGCTCATCAGGTTCAGCGCCTGCACCACGTCCGGACAGTTCTGACAGGACAGGGAGAAGAAGGTCTCAAACTCGTACTCGCCATCCAGCAGCTGAATCTGCTCGATGAGCTCCTGAGACGCTTTCGACGGGTGACCACCCACCTGCAGCAGGGCCAGGACCAGGGACGTAAACTCATGGCCCATGGGAATACCGGCAAAACTTACGCCAATATCGGTACCCACGCGGTTAATGGCGAATGAAGGCCGACGCAGCTCTGGGTTGGTATCTTCCCGCAGGCTGATCTTGTCCGACATGGACGCAATCTCTTCCAGCAGCTCGCGAAGCTCCTGCGACTTCTTGCCGTCGTCGTAGGCTGCAACCAGCTCGATCGGCTGCTGCAGCTTTTCCATATACGCCTGAAGCTGTTGCTTGATGTTGGCATCCAACATGAACGATTCCCCCTCAAATACGTGAACTGATACCCTAGCCGATGGACCGACTGAATAGCTTTATATGAATCAAGATAAAGCCCGGACACTGAAAGCTCAAATTAATTGACCTTAAGCGCTCAATAGCATTCAGCTATGGCCGTGTGATGCAACTTCCAGAGACGACAAACCCCGGCGGGGCCGGGGTCTGAAGTAACTTTCTGACGTTACTGGGGAGCCCGCGATGCAGGCTCCTGGTCAGCCACCGGAGTGGGTCAGATCTTGCCTACCAGGTCCAGTGACGGAGACAGAGTCTCATCACCTTCCTGCCACTTGGCAGGACATACTTCACCCGGGTTGTTACGAACGTACTGGGCAGCTTTTACCTTGCGCAGCAGGTCTTCGGCGTTACGGCCAATACCTTCGGCAGTGATTTCCATAGCCTGGATGATGCCATCCGGGTCAACCAGGAAAGTAGCGCGGTCTGCCAGACCCTGACCTTCACGCATCACACCAAAGTTGTTGGTGATCGTGCCAGTCTGGTCGCCAACCATGTAGTACTGGATCTTGCCGATGGTGTCGGAGCTGTCGTGCCATGCCTTGTGGGTGAAGTGAGTGTCAGTAGAGACAGAGAACACTTCTACGCCCAGCTTCTGCAGCTCGTCGTACTTTTCGGCTACGTCGCCCAGCTCGGTCGGGCATACAAAGGTAAAGTCAGCCGGGTAGAAGAAGAAAATGGCCCACTTGCCTTTCACGTCAGCGTCGGAAATTTCTACGAACTCGCCCTGACGGTAAGCGGTAGCGTTAAAGGGTTTGATCTCGGTGTTGATCAGTGTTGACATAAACTCAGTCTCCTCCGGTTGGTTGCAGGGTCCAAGATAGACGCTCTGTCGCAATCTCTCAAATTGATTAACCTTAAGCTAGTTATAGCCTAGGCCTATTGACTGGTGCTTCTGGAAATCGTGCCACTGGCAGAACGCCATATGGATTGGTCTTACCTTTTGATATGGGGGCATCTGGCCGGAGTTCAACCCTTACGGTTGCTGGTTCCCTGGGCCTCTCTTATTGGTTAGGCTTCCACGTTGAATCTTCCGACCGTTCTGATATACCTCAGGAGTTGTACCGCCATGTCTGACTTCCCTATCCAGTACATTGAACCGGTGTTTCGTCCGCCCAGCGAAGCCCACTCGCTGATTCTGCCGGTCACCAATGGCTGTTCATGGAACCAGTGCACCTTCTGTGAGATGTACACGGCGCCTCAGAAAAAGTTCCGCGCCCGGGATGAAAAAGAGGTGCTGGAGGAAATCCGGAAGTGCGGCGAACGCATGATCGTGCAGCGGGTGTTCCTGGCGGATGGCGATGCCATGATCCTGCCCACCCACCGCCTGCTGACTATTCTCGAAGCCATCCGCGAGCATCTGCCGGATGTGCACCGGGTAACTTCCTATTGCCTGCCCCGCAACCTCAAGCGCAAATCGGTGGCGGAGCTGAAGGAGCTGCAAGACGCCGGGCTGCATATGCTCTACGTGGGCGCGGAATCCGGTGACGATGAAGTGCTGCGGCGGGTGAATAAGGGCGAGACCTACGAGTCCACCCGGGATGCCCTGCTCAAGATGGGCGACGCCGGTATCAAGCGTTCAGTGATGATTCTGAATGGACTTGGGGGTCGTAGCCTGAGCGACCAGCACGCCATCAACTCGGCCCGCCTGATGAATGACACCCAGCCGGAGTTTCTGTCGACCCTGGTGGTCACCTTCCCCCAGGGCATGGAGCGGTATCAGCAGCAATTCCCCGACTTTGAACCCCTGAGCCAGCAGGAGCTGTTCCTGGAAGCGGAAAAGCTGTTGGAAAATCTGGAACTGAAGCAGACGGTGTTCCGCAGCGACCACGCCTCTAACTATCTGGTGCTGAAAGGCACGCTCGGACGTGACAAGGCCCGTTTACTCGAACAGGTGCGCACCGCGATCCATACACCGGAACAGGCCCGGTTGCGTCCCGAGTGGATGCGAGGGTTGTAAGGAGGGGTTAAAAGGAGGCGTTAAAAGGCCGTCATGCCCGGGCTTCAGGAGTTTGCGCCCTCCCTGACTGCTGGCGCAAACTCCTGAGCCAGAACTTCCGGTTACCGGATCCAGTATTTACCCCAATGGGTTTTCTCGAACTGGATGGACCGCAGCATCTGCGGCTCGGCCGGTGGCTCCTCTTTTTCCAGTCGCCGGGTTGAGCGTGCGAGGGTGCTGGTGACGTAGGCCATGGCGTCAGCGTTGATCTCCAGGGCCTGTTCATCCACGTTGATCAG
>JAJUHY010000087.1 GCA_029265735.1 Marinobacter segnicrescens
AATCTGACTCTCGGTACGGTTGCCGCGAAAGCGAAGATCGGCCCAGGCCAGGGGGATTGCGAACACGATCAGTCCGGCCGCCAGGTAAAGGGGCGAGCGCAACTCCGTTTCAATCACGTCCTTGAAGGCAAGACCAGCAAGGCCAACGGGAATAGTGCCCAGCAGGACGGCCCAGGCGAGGCGGGCGTCTGCATCTGGCCGCCGGCTGTGCAGGGATCGGAGCCAGCTGCCGGTCATGGCCATAAGGTCCTGACGGAAATAGAGGACTACCGCCAGCAGACTCCCCAGATGAAGGGCAACGTCAAAAGCCAGTCCCTGATCCTCCCAGTCGGTGAGGACCGGTACCAGAATCAGGTGAGCGGAAGAAGATACCGGAAGAAACTCGGAAATCCCCTGTACCAGGGCAAGGATCACAACCTGAAGCCAATCCATGGAACGTCCTGTAGCTAAAGAGTTCGGGTGGTAGTCTTTCGAAAGCGCGCTATTCTAAACAAAAAGTGACAATAACGAACAGTGAACAGAAGGAAAGCGCTAAGGATATGGCCAATCCGAGACCGGTACTGGACGCCTCCCTGCGGGCCAGATTGACGGATTATATGCTACGGCAGCAGATCGTAGAGCTGGTGTATCGGGATTCGTCTGGCCAGGTGCAGGTGGTGCATTCCCGGATCAGAGACCTGTTTACCCGCCCCGGGGGTGATTTTATTGCCCTGGACAAGGGCGTCTTGCTGGCAGCAGACCGCATTCTGATTATCGATGGTCACAACCTGAACGGTTATTGACGACCGGTAATATGGGAGCAATGCAATATATACATATGGTGTCCTAGTATCGTTGATGACCGCACGGTGACGTGAACCACGTCTCGGAATGGAGTCGTGATGCCGTGTTTTCACCGACAGAAAGGGACGACCAATGAAGAAGCTAACGCTGAGTTTGTTTGCACTGATGCTGACTTTCGGTCTGGCTGCCTGCAGCGATAACGACGATGAAGGCGCTGATTTTGACCGGGCTGCCGATAATGTGGAAGAGATGGCTGAGGATGCAGCGGACGCGACTGAGGAAACCTTCGAGGATCTGACCGGAACGCAGGAAGGCCCTGTTGAAGGTGCGGCAGAGTCCGCCGGCGACGCTGCTGAGGATACTGCTGAAGAAATGGAAGACATTGGTGAAGAAATTGATCAGTCCATAAACGAGGCTGGTCGAGAGGTTGAAGAAAGTCAGGACGATCTTGTGCAATAATGACCTGGCCTGTTGAGCCTTGGAAAAGCAGGTACTGAAAAGCACCTGCTTTTTTTATACCAACTTACTGCAGAGTCAGCCCTTGAACGAACAGCGTCCCAATCAGGAATATATTCCCGCCGGTCAGCGTCCCCGGCCTCTGAGCAATGATCCACTCTGGAAAGTCGTTGTGATTGTCTACCTGCTTCAGGCGCTGGCCATACCCACCAGCGGCTTGCTGGCGGTGGCAGGGGTCATCATTAATTACCTGAAGCAGGACGAGGTCCGTACCAGCCCGCTTGATGCGCACTTCCGCTGGCAGATCCGCACTTTCTGGATTGGGCTGCTGTGGTCGGTGATCGGCGCTATCACAACCTTTCTGATTATTGGCTGGTTTATTCTGGTCGGGCTTGCCATCTGGTATATCTACCGGGTTGTCAGGGGGGCGCTCGCCCTGAATGATGGCCGCGCGCCCTGAGTCCGGCTTGTCACCGCTGTACCTTCTGGCCGTTCATCCTGCGTCGACGGACACTTCTTTCAGTCGAAGGGCACTTATTGTTCCCGCCAGCCCCATCAGTCCCAGTGTGATAATCACCGCTTCGCTGGAGATCAGGGCGATCAGTGCGGTGATGCCGCCAGCCACCAGAAGTAGCAGACCGATAACCGAATTACTGACCGCGGTATAGTCGGTACGTTTGTTACCCCCGGCCATATCCACCAGATAGGTTTTCCGTCCCAGCCGGACCCCGGCGTGGGCGATGCTGAGAATGAAAAACGCCAGCGGGTAGAACCAGGTACCCCCGAAGCCGTCATCCGCCACCAGCGAAATCCCACCAGCGATGAGGCAGATGCCGCTGGCTAGGGCTGCACCCCGGATCATCACCTGCCGGCTGCTGGCATCGGCCATCCAGCCCCAGATACTGGCGCTGACCGAGCTGGCGACACTGCTGGCCAGAAGGAACACACCCAGCAGCCACGCTGAGTCGGCCTGATTCTGGGCCAGCAAAACGAAATAGGGCGAGGCCAGGGCTGAACACAGCAGCAACGCCCGGGTGATAACAAAGTGTCGAAATGGCGGATCGGTGCGCAGCAGTCCGAGATTCTTCACGGCGTCCCTCAGGGCATTACCGCCTCCCGTAGTTTCGCCTTCGTACTCATCAATGCCCGCGAAAAGAATGCCCGCTACCACCCAAAGCCCACCTGCCAACAGCAACAGCAGGCTGTAGAACAGCATGGACGGATCGCCCTTGTCCCAGAACAGTACCACCGTGAGCAGAGCAGTGAGCGTGCCCCCCAGAGTGGTCGCCAGGCCCGACAAGCGACCGCGCCGGCCTTTCGGTACACACTTGCCCTGCACGTCCTTCATGGAGACGGAGCAGAATCCCCGCGCCAGTGAGAACATTACCAACGCGCCCACAATGGCCCCGCCTGCGGCGTACCCATCCAGAAACCATACGCTGGCGGCCATGGCCATGACGCTGATGGCCTGACCAAAAGCACCCAGGGTCCAGAACCACTTTCGGACCGGCTTGCGACGAATCCAGGCACCGATCACCATTTGTGGCAGCATGGATCCGGACTCCCGGATGGGCACCAGCCAGGCGACCCGCCCGGGCGCGCCGACCGCATTCAGTAACCAGGCCAGAACGGTCTTGGGGCTGATCAGCAGGTCACCAAGATTGGTCAGGACGTTGCTCGCCAGAATCAGGAAGAAGTTCCGCGGGACTTCCCGGCACGCTGCCTCGGGTAAATCGACGCAGGAGCGGGCGTCCTCTTCGTTCGCAATCAGTGCATAAAGTCGTTCGGCGGGTTGGCCGGAAGCTGGCTGGATACTCAAGTGAACCTCGATATGTCGATCGGACAATTCCCGGAAGCAAGCCTACCAGTCTGGGCCACGGTTTCGTAGCGGCAGGCGCTCACTTGCCGGAACGCTTGTGGTCGGGCTTAATGATGAATTGGCCGATGTCCCCTGGAGCCCATCTAATGCTCAGTTATCTTCATCAATTCCATGCTGGAAATTTCGCAGATGTTCATAAGCATGGGGCGCTGACCCTGGCTCTGACCATGATGCAGGCCAAGGCTTCTCCCATTGCCGGATTTGACACTCACGCGGGTAGCGCGCTGTATGACCTGACCGGGGAACGGGCGGGCAAGACCGGCGAAGCCAAGGCCGGAATACAGCGGGTGTGGGCCTTGCGGGACCAGCTCGAGGATTCTGACTGGTCGCCCATGCTGGACGAGCTGGCGCGGCTGAACCCGGGAGGTGGCCCGCTCGTTCGTTATCCAGGCTCACCGGCGTGGTTCAGTAGCGTGCAGCGGGACCAGGACACGCTGACCGCGTTTGAGCTGCATTCCACAGAGTCCTCCCGGTTACAGCACTGGGCCCGACAGCACCGGGTAGTGGTTCGCAATGGGGATGGTCTGCAGGGCTTGCTGGGCGTATTGCCGCCCAAGGCGCCCAGGCTATTGGTATTGATCGACCCCTCCTATGAAATAAAGACCGAGTATGCGCAGGTCTGTCGAATCCTGAAGCAGGCCTGGGCACGGTGTCGTCACGGTGTGTTCCTGATCTGGTACCCGGTGCTTGCCAGCGGCCAGCATGAAGTATTGCCCGCTCAGTTGGAGAGTTCTGGCATAACTAAAATCTGGCACAGCGAACTTCACCTTCAGCAGCCACCGGAGCGGGGGATGACAGGTTCAGGGATGTTGGTGGTGAACCCACCCTGGGGTTTCGGGGATCGGCTGGATGCCATGCTGAGGCCGGTGCTGGGCAGCGAGGGTCTGAATGCGCGACACCAGCAGAGCTGGCTGGTACCTGAATAGCGGGAATGAAAGAGCCCCGCACAGAAGCGGGGCCCGATAGCGACGTCGCTGAACGTTTACATCAGTGCATCAACACGGTTGCGAACGCTGGGCTCGCTGTTATAGGCGGTAGCGATCGCGTTATAGGTGGGAATATCCAGGCCTGCATCTTCAATGACGGAGACCATTTCGTCGTTGGCTTCCATCTGCAGTTCCTGAGCTTTCTCCTGAGAGTCAGCTTCTTCAATCTTCGCCATGTATTCATCGCGAATTTCATTGATACCGTCCTGCGCTTCCACAAACTTGCGCAGCTCTGCATCGTTAAAGCTGGTATCGGTCTCGCCGGAAGCTGCCGGGTTGGTGTACGTGCTCTGATCGGTCTGTGCGGGAGTACCCTGGGACTGGGCATAGACGGCCGGCGCACCGGCAAGCAGTGCAACAGATATCGCAGCGGAAGTGAGAAGTTTCTTCATGGTCGTCTCCTTGCTCATTAGCGGGCTGCTGCCCTTTAAACAAACCAGCGTCTGATACCCTGCTGGTTTCCTGTGCACCGAGACTCCATCAAGCATCATGCCAACCTGAATTTTGGTAAAAGAATTCTTATATATCAACAGGATAAAGGTTTTCGTGTGTGACGATCAGGTAATCTGTATTGAGGCAATTTGCCACATGTGACAGTCTGCTGTGACATTTCTGCATGGGTGGAGCTGTTGCATGGAAGGGGCATTGAGGTACACGGGCGGGGTCTTGCACTCGGTCCGGCTCACGCTGTTCCTTAGTATCGTGGTACCGCTGATGCTGGTGGTGGGAGCGGGTGTCTTTCTTGCTGCCAGCGGCGTTGAAAAGAACCTGGATCAACGCCTGCGGGAGGATCTGGAGCTGGTTGCGAGAGCCGCCAGTGGGCCCATGGCCCGGGCCATGGAAGATAGCAATGACCTTGTGCTGGATGAGACCCTCAAGTCTATTTTCCGGATTGGGCGGGTCTATGGCGCGTCTGTATTTAACGCCGATGGTGAGCAGGTGGCGAGCCTCGGGGTCGCCGATACCAGCCTGCAGAGCAGCCGCAGCGCAAACCAGGTCATTGAAAGCGGCGAGCGGGGCGGTACATTCCGGCGGGTGGATGGCGTGTCGGTGTTTTCCCAGTTCACGCCCCTGATTTCTACTGACGGCCGCATCATCGGGCTGCTTCAGGTTACTCGCAAGCGTAGCGACTTTCACCGGCTGGTGTCCTCGGCCCGAATCTGGGCCGTGGTGTTCTGGTGTGCGGTGTTGCTGATCGTCAGTCTGGTGGTGGTGCTGGGGCACTACGGTGCGGTTGGCCGTTATGTTGACCGGCTGCTGGAAGCCATGAAAGGTATGGGGCCGGGACGCTGGCCCATTGAGGGCGATGCGTCAGGGCCGCGGGAAATCCGTCAGCTCCATGACGGTCTTCGGGAACTTGGAGAACGCATGGCCAGGGCCGAAGAAGAGATCCGCCAACGGGTCGAGCGGGAGCGCCAGCTAGCTGAGCAGCTGGAGTACCAGGAGAAAGTCGCCATGATCGGCCGGGTCGCCGGGGGTGTTGCCCATGAGCTCGGCGCCCCTCTCAACGTCATCCAGGGGCGGGCCGATATACTTGCCCGTCAGCAGCTGGGAACCGACAGCGAGCGTCAGCTGGAAGACATCCGGCATCAGGTCCGGCGAATGACCCGTATTATTGAGCAGCTGCTGGACTGTTTTCGTCACGTTCCGGATGCCCGTCGCGCTATTGATCTGGCGCCATTGGTCAGAGAGCTGGTGGCCGGCCTGGCGGAGGATCCGCGGGCAGGAGATATTCCCGTGACGCTCGATCTTCCGGATGGAAAGCTGATGGTAAATGCTGAGCCCACCCGCCTGGAACTGGCCTGCCTGAATGTGATCCGCAACGCATGCGAAGCCGCAGCCAGCAGGGTTCTTGTGCAGGCGGAACGACAGGATGATTTCTGGGTGCTCCATGTAGATGACGATGGTCCGGGTATACCAGAGTCCCTGAGGGAGCAGGTTTTCGAGCCTTTCTACAGCACCCGTCCCGCCGGTGAAGGGACCGGTCTTGGCCTGGCTATGGTAAAGAGCGTGATCAAGGAGCATCAGGGCAGACTTGTGGTGGCGGATAGCCCACTGGGAGGCTGCCGGATGTCGCTTTCCTGGCCGGTCGCCGGAAGTTGAGGTGAGGATGAGTGGATCTGAAACCCTGCTGCTGATTGAAGACGATGCCAGCCTCCGGACATTGCTGGAGGAAGAGCTGGCACTGGACGGATACCAGGTACTGACCGCACCAGACGTCAGCAACGGCATCGCTGTTGCCCTGTCGGAGCAACCCGACCTGATTATTTCAGACCTTCGCCTGCCCGATGGTGATGGTCTGAGCGTGTTGCGTAAGGTGCAGGCCGAGGGCAGGACCGTCCCGTTTATCATCATTACCGCCTTCTGCACCGTTGATCAGGAGGTGGAAGCACTGCAGGCGTGCGCGGATGACTTTCTCACCAATCCTTTATCCACCGAACACCTGCGCCTCAAGGTACGGCGCCTGCTGGCCCACGCGGCACTGAGCCTTGAGTTGGCAAGATATCGTTCGGTTTCTGGTGCGCCAGCGGATCTGGGGCTGGTGGGGGAGAGCGCGGCTATGGACAGGTTGCGGCAAGAGGTCCGGCAAGTAGCCCGTAGCGGAGCCGCCGTGCTGGTCACCGGCGAAAGCGGCACCGGAAAGGAGCTGGTTGCCAGAGCCATCCACCGTGAGAGTGAGCGCCGCGAAGGACCGTTTATTCCGGTAAACTGCGCCGGTATTCCGCCAGAGCTGATGGAAAGTGAGTTCTTCGGCCACGAAGCCGGTGCTTTCACCGGCGCACGTCAGGCCCGCAAGGGCCTTTTTGCTGAAGCCGACGGCGGCACGCTTCTGCTGGATGAAATCGGTGAGATGCCGGCAGCACTTCAGGCGAAACTGCTTCGGGTTTTGCAGGAGGGCAGGGTCAAGCCGGTAGGCGCCGAACGTGAAGAGCCGGTGGATGTTCGTATCATTGCATCGACCAATCAGGATCTGCCTGGGCTTATCAAGGAGAAGAAATTTCGCGAAGACCTCTACTACCGGCTGAACGTGGCCGCCGTTCCCCTTCCACCCCTCAGGGAGAGGAAAGACGACCT
>JAJUHY010000183.1 GCA_029265735.1 Marinobacter segnicrescens
GACATTATAGATACCCCGATGTGGCTCGCTCCAGCACCGGATTACGGCGTCCGCCATGTCATCAATGTGGATAAACTGCATCATGGGCGAGAAGCCCGCCAATACCGGCGACCACGGGCCGGATAGCAGGGTGCTCATGGTGTTTCTCACTCCTGGCCCGACGATATGGCAGGGGCGCAGTACGGTGAGATCCAGATGCGGATAGCGCCACAGGTAGGTACTGAACAGGCTCTCCAGTTCCATCAGGGCGGCTGGCAGGGCCGACAGTTTCGGAGGCGTGGTCTCGTCGATGGGCACCGGGTTGGTTGGGCTCGGGCCATAGACAAGATGAGTCGACAACACCACCATCCGGCTCACATTGTGGGCGAGACAGAGATCCATCAGCTTACGGGTACCCTGTGCGTGGGCGCGGAAGCGGTCCGGGCCATAATCTGGCCGGTTCATGGCGCGGCCCAGATGAAGGATTCCGTCGAAACGATACTGGCGGAAAAAATCGTCAAACCCTGGCTGGCTTATATCGAGGCAGTAAGCGGAAACCCCATCGCCAAACTGGAGCTGCTCCCTGAAATCCACCGCAACCACATTGCAGGAATCTTTCAGTTGCAGAATTACCTTGCGGGCGAGGGTGCCGGCAGCGCCAGTCACCAGCAGCCGAGGCTGTTCCGGTCCGTTCACAGGAATACCCCCCGGCGCTGCTCAAGCCCTCTGGCGATCAGGCCTTCCAGGGCCGTTCGCACCGCCTGCACCTGTGTGACGACCTGCTGTTCTGAGTGGGCTTCCTGATTAAACTCCAGAGGGTCTCCCACCCACAGGTTTACCTTGGCGGGAAATATCACCGGCGCTGCGAGCGGAAAAGAGGGCAGGCCAAGCAAGCGGGCCAGGGGCTCAATGTTTGTCAGCGAAGGAATGGTCTCTTCGCAGCCGATCACCCCGACGGGCACTATCGGGGCCTTGTATTCCATGGCCAGGCGCATAAAGCCTGTGCTGAAGCGCTTGAGTTGGTAGCGTTCCCGGTAGGGTTTGCCGGCGCCACGCACGCCTTCGGGAAAAATAATGATGGCTTCGCCGTTTGCCAGCAGGCGCGCACAACTGGTTGGAGAATCCGGCACTCCACCCAGGCGGTTCAGCAGATTGCCAAGATAGGGCAGCGTTGGAGAGAAGCGATCGATCATGGCCCTGGGCATGCGGGGATGCCGTGACCGGGACGCCAGGGCAAATCCGATCAGGAGTCCATCAATGGGCAGCTGGCCGCTGTGATTGGCCACAATAATCACCGGGCCGGTAGCCGGTATCCGGTCAATGCCGTCTACAGTGACGCGGAAGTACTTCTGGTACAGCTCCCGGATGACCAGGTAGCTGTACTTCAGTGTGCCGTAGTGATAACCCCAGGGGTCATACCCGAGGGACCCGGCCGGCCGGGCCATACGAGCCAGCTCCCGGTCGAGTTGCGGCGAGATAAGGCGTCGTTTGAGAAAATCTGCCAGTCTCATGGAGCATCCTTCTTCCGATCCAGATCGAGTATAGGCCATGCCCCGGCTTTTCGTGGGTAATTAGCGGGATTTCACCCCGGTTTCATCTGGCTTGCGGACGGCTCAGGGTCATCGCCAGTGTATGCTGCTGTTCTGGCTCGATGGTCCGGAAGTCTGACGCTGCGTTGGCGGTTTCAACACAGAGCATGCTGGTCCAGCCATGGTCAGGAAAGTCTGAGAGCCGGCGGGCCTTGTCCGGTCCCGGATTCCAGACCACTGTAGAGGCGCTGCCCCGAGCGCTCAGACAGAAGCCCTGGTCGGGTCCATTGATGGAGATTGTGGGCGCTGCCTGATAGATGCGGTCGGTTTCTCCATTAAAGATCACCTCTCCACTTTGTGTTTTTAGTTGCCAGTCATCCAGGGTATCCAGGTAGGTGGCGCCGTGCAGGCCACGAAGGCTGGTGCAGCCGATGTCGGCGGTGGGCAGATAGGTATGCAGCGCCTGGGTAAGCGCCAGCGGCTGAGTTCCGGTGTTGGTGGTCGTCAGTTCGAGCGAGAGTGAATCCGGGCGGAAGCAGAAGGTCAGTGTGACCGCCGCATCGCCACGCCATTGAGCTTCAGGTGGCGTGCCCGGGCCGGCTTTGTCGTCAGGCACCAGGGTAAGCGTTACTCCCTGTTCCGTTTCAGAGAGCCCGGCCAATGCCCACATGCGGGTCCGGGCGAAGCCGTGAGCGGGCAGCGACTCGCCCTGGAACTGCGCCCGCACAGGCTCCGGGTTACGGTCGGGATCGCCAAACCAGGGCCAGCAGATCGGAATGCCGCCACGAATGGCCCGGCCCGGCTCGAAATGGGCGTCTGGACTCAGCCAAAGCCAGTTGTCGCTACCGGTGGGCGCAAAACGGAACAGATGCCCGCCCTGCAGAGCCAGCGCGGCGCTGAACAGTGGATGCTGCACCTGCAGGGTGGTCAGGCTGCCTTTTAGAGTCTGTCGGGTATAACGGGCGGCGGAAACGGAAGTCATCATCATCCTTGTCAGCGGTTTGAGGGCGCGTTACCGGGTCAAATTTTCTTTCAAAATAAGAACAGGGATTGATACCGGGGGCGGCTGTTGCTACTATGCGCGCCGCGTTCGGGCAATCCGGACCGCCATTATGGTGGTCCTGCCGGTGCCCCCGCAACGATAAACCGTGAACCCGGTCAGGCCCGGAAGGGAGCAGCCGCAGCGGTGGACTCGTGTGCCGGGGTGTCGCTGGTGGGGCCACCCCCAGTATTTTCCCAATCCTGATATCCATCTTTTCCACGATAATGATGACACCGTGTTGCACGGCTCCGGCCCTGGCATCCGCGCTGTTTGCTGCGGCAGCAGTCCTGGGTGGCTCGCGAACCTGTCGGCAGGCTACGGGGTATCAGCTTCTTCGGGGTGGCCGTCCGTGGTAAGCTTTCTCCCTTACTTTTACCCGTGCAGTGACGACCTATGAGTTATCAGGTACTCGCCCGCAAGTGGCGCCCGAAACGCTTCCAGGACATGGTGGGACAGGAGCATGTGCTGCAGGCTCTGGTGCACGCGCTTGAGCATAACCGGCTTCATCATGCTTACCTTTTTACCGGCACCCGGGGCGTGGGCAAGACCACTATCGGCCGACTGCTCGCCCGCTGTCTGAACTGTGAAACCGGCGTCACCGCCAACCCCTGCGGTGAGTGCACCAGTTGCCAGGAAATCCTGGACGGCCGGTTTGTTGACCTGATTGAGATTGACGCCGCCTCCCGTACCGGGGTGGACGATATGCGGGAGCTGACTGACAACGTCCAGTATGCGCCGACCCGGGGCCGCTTCAAGGTGTACCTGATTGACGAGGTGCACATGCTCACCAACCAGTCCTTCAATGCCTTCCTGAAGACCCTGGAAGAGCCCCCGGAGCACGTCAAGTTCCTGCTGGCCACGACTGATCCCCAGAAGCTGCCGGTGACCGTTCTGTCCCGCTGTCTGCAGTTCAACCTCAAGCGCATGACCCCGGAACATATCGTTAACCATCTGCGCTTTGTGCTGGGCGAAGAGAATATCCCATTTGAAGACCCGGCCCTATGGCAGTTGGCCCGGGCCGCTGACGGCAGTATGCGCGATGCCCTCAGCCTGACCGACCAGGCCATCGCCTTTGGGAACCAGAAGCTGGCGGCCAATGACGTCAGCAGCATGCTGGGTACTATTGATCAGAGCGATATCGAAACCCTGGTGGATGCTCTGGTACGCAATGACGGGCCAGGCCTGCTGACTGAAATCGACCGCATCGCGGGCTTTGCGCCGGACTTCAGTGCCATCCTTGCGGATCTGCTCTCGTTATTCCACCGGGTGACCATGGAACAGGTTGTTCCGGGCAGTGCAGGTAATGCTTTGGGTGATGCCCACCGGGTTCAGAAGCTCGCCCGGGAGCTGAGCGCTGAGGATGTGCAGCTGTTCTACCAGGCGGCGTTGATCGGACGTAAAGATCTAGAAATCACGCCGGACGCCCGTATGGGGTTTGAAATGACCCTGCTGCGGATGCTGGCCTTCCGCCCCGGTGCAGCTCATCGGGATCCTCCGGTGAATAGTGCTGGTCGATCCGGGGCGGGACGGGAAAGCCGCTCTGCCGGTGAGGGCAGCAGTGGTGAGAGCCAACCGGGCGCCGAGGAACCTGCGCTTGCCGCTGGTGAGCGTCCTGAGGTTCCGGCACCGGAAACGGCTGCAGCCCCCGTCCGGAACGACTCACCACCCCCGCCGCCGGCGGAGCCGGAACCCCCTCAGGTTGAAGAACCGGCGTCTGCACCCATACAGGCACCGGTGGCCAGTGCTGAGGATGAGAGTCTGATGGCTCTGGCGGATCAGCTGGCTGCTGGCGGCGATGATGACGGGGATGACGTGCCCTGGGACACCGGCCCGGAAACAGCCCCGGTTGGCCAAATGGAAGTTGTCAGCGAGCCGGCACCTGAGCCACCGGAAGAGAAAGCCGATGAGGAGCCTGCTCCGGTTGAGACTGCTACAACCCCGCCGGCTCCGGAACCGGCAGCTCCGTCAGAAATACCGGAAGAACCCCGGGCGCTGGTGGATGCAGAAGGGTTTGTCTGGCCCCGGGACTTCCGCACATTGGGCATCGTGGGCATGCCCGGCAACCTTGCTAGCCAGGCTGCCTGTGAGCGGGATGGAAACCGGTTTTTGCTGACCCTGGACGAGGGCCACTACCGGCTGCTCAC
>JAJUHY010000212.1 GCA_029265735.1 Marinobacter segnicrescens
AACATGGCTGCTTTCTCAGGATGATGCTAGATCCTGAGGCGCAGCCGGATTGATGTCAATGGTCTGAACCGCGTATTTCCCGGGTTTGGGCAGAATCATCCGTCGCCTCAGTGAACCTGCGCCGAAACAGTCTGTTACTGGCAGTAACTACATCTCAACAGACGCGGATGACCCATTGGTTAGTATTTAGCAAACGAACTGATGGGAGTCAGCGAGTGCCAGAGATCAGCAGACAACCGGTGTCGCCCGATGAGCTTGGCGAACTGTTCCAGACGTATAACCAGCGGTATTTCAATAATGAGCTGGTTCCGTCTGAGGGTTTCTCATTGCGTTTCAGTCGCTCTACCCAACTGTTCGGGTGCTTTCGCTACTGCCTTCAGACTCACGTGGACTGGGCCATCGACATTTCCTCGCGACTGGCCGATCACCCCCGCGCCCTAAGAAGCACGCTGGTTCATGAAATGATTCACATGCTGGCGCACCAGAAGTACCGCGAGACGGGTGATGCGTTCTATCTTGACGAGCATCCCGTTCCCGGTGAGCCCTTTGTCAATGCAGACCACGGCGCCTACTTTCTGAGCCAGGTGGAGCGCCTTAACCGGCAGTGGCCTGAACTCCACATCGCTGTGACGTCGCATTATGGCAACCATCTGTACGAACACGACCGCATCCCCCCACGTCACCTTTTGGTGGTAGCGCTGGAGGACGGTCGCGGCATGATCTATGGCCTGCACCCCAAAGCTGCCGTTGATATTAGCCAGTTGCAGAGAACAGCCGCTCAACTGCATGATCCTTCGGGGATTTCCGTTCTCAAGGTCCGTGGCGAACTGGCGGAAGGATTCCCTGTACTGCGCAAGGATAACCGGGCACCGGCGAGGATGAAACCGCTCTCACTGCGGGGATTTGAAGAGGTTGCCGGTTCACTCCGGAGCCATCGGGAGACCGTGACTCTGTACACTGACGAGCTGGTCGTTGATCAGATGGTTGCTAACGAGGTGTTGGTAAACCAGGAGACCATGGTCGCCGCCGCCTGATCGCCGGAACTCACCATCTGTCACAGGCTTTCCTGGCCTCAGCCCACAGACCGAAATAAAAACTCCCGGGAGGGTCTGACCCAGCCGGGAGTGTACCTTATTAAGGTGAGAGGTTCTTAGCTGTTACGATTCTGGTTCTGATTCCGGCTCTGATTCTGGTTCTGGCTCTGCTGACCGCCCTTGCGGCCGGCCTCGCGAGCTTCCTGAGAATCAAACTCGTGGGCATTTCCAGACTCATGAGCCGCCTTACCGCCCTTCTGTCCGGCCTTGCGGGCCTCTTCAGAATCAAACTCATGGGCCTTGCCCTGTTCATGAGCCGCCTTGCCTCCCTTGCTGGCGATCTCCCGTTGCTTTTTCTCGTCCATGGAGCCGAAACCGCGGTTATCAGTACCTTTGTTAGCCATAATAAACCTCCAAACTATTGTGGTCGGTCGATAGCAACCGCAAGCGGCGTTGCCTCCTGGCAGGTTGCTGATACAGGTTTTGCAATCGTTGGGCCAACCTGACAACACCCTTTAAATCATGCTATTGCCCTATCCTCTTGAAGCGTCAGCCGGTAATTCTTTCCGCTCTGATGTAGTTTTTTCCGCCGATAACCGGCCTACAGGAGATTCCGTGGAATCCTGTACGTCCAGTTGCGGGAAAAGACCCGTTCGCCCTGGTCGAAGCCGTCCAGCTGAGCATGCACATGAAAGTTGTCCACATCGGACGTCAACACCGTGCGAGTCAGGACTTCCACATCCCAGTCGTCCCTTTTGAAGCAGCGCCGGGTCCAGGTCTCGCCCCTGGCGGAGGTCTCGTCGTTGTCCTGAAACGAATACCATTCCTTGGTGGCGCGGGTGATCCGGGTATCAGTCTCGTCGATGATGAAGCTGACCTGATCGTTAATCACCTCCAGCGTGGACAGGTCAGAGGCCAGATCTTTTGTCAGCAGCCAGTTGTGGTGGCTCGGCTCCAGATGAACGACCGCCAGATCCGGCGCCTGTTCCGGTGCCTCGAACGAGATCTCACGATCATCCTTGCTGGTATCCCGGACCGGCAGAAAGAGATAGCTTTCAGCCGTGTTTATGCTGACCATGGTCTTGCGGGGCGGCGTCCATGCCAGTGGCCAGTAGGAGGTGGAAATGGAAACCCGCAGGCGGTGGCCGGTGGGGAAGCGCTGGCCGATCCCGTTCAGGTAGACCCTGACGTTGTAGGTCTGCCCCGGCTCCATCGGTGTCGGGTCCTGATCGCTGTCCCGGTGAGTCAGATTCAGCAGGCCGTAGGTGATCCGGGTGGCCTCCCCGGAAGGCGCCACATCCGAAAGGCGCACCGCCAGCATGCCATCGGGCTGATCTGCCTTCAGCTGCAGGTCAACCCAGCCACCTCCGAGTATTTCCAGTGGTTCATCCAGGGGTTCCGTATCGAAGGTCAGAGCGCCTCCGTCTTCCTGACGCTGGTCACCGGGCAGATCGGGCGTGGCCGCGTAGGAGCACCACTTGCCGGCCGCCATACCCAGGGACAGCGGGGATTGCAGATCCATCCAGCGGGTACTTTGAGAGTCAGCACCAGCCGGGCCTATAACACCGGGGTATTGCAGCGCATAGCGTGTCCGGGTGATATTCTCCGAAGGCCAGCCACGCTCGGCTACCCACCGGCCCGGACGTTCGGCGTAGGAGGTATAGGGCGGGACCGAGTCCTGCACCCAGACCCGCATCATGGGTTCCTCCATAATGCCTGTCTCTTTACCCTTCAGCCAGTAATCCCACCAGCGCAGCATCTCCTGCAGAAAGCCAATGGCGGGGCCGGGAATGCCATGGTGCGGATACTTGTGCCCCCAGGGGCCGATAAGACCCTGGCGAGGCACCTTCAAGTTTGCCATTAACCGGAACACCGCGTTGCTGAAGCCATCTGCCCAGCCGCCCACAGCCATTACCGGGCACTGGATGGCCTCGTAGTTCTCACAGATGGAACTGGCTTTCCAGTAGTCACTGCGGTGCTGGTGTTTAAGCCAGGATTCCAGCCACAGACCGCTGCCGTCCATACGTTCGTGCCACATGTCCCGCCAGCGGTCGCCCACAATCATCGGGTCTGGCGGCAGGGAGTTAAACGCAAACATCACCGTGGCTTCCGACAGGTTGTCACCCAGCAGGCAACCTCCCATGTAATGCATGTTGTCGGCGTAAAGGTCATCACTGGAGCAGGCAGTCATGATGGCCTTCAATGCCGGCGGACGTCGGGCAGCCACCTGCAGGCTGTTAAACCCGCCCCAGGATATTCCCATCATGCCCACGTTTCCATCGCACCAGGGCTGTTCTGCGATCCATGCGATGGCGTCTTCCCCATCATCCTGTTCCTGACGGGTATACTCATCCGTCAGTACACCATCCGAATCCCCGCTGCCGCGCATGTCCACCCTGACGCAGACATAACCGTGCCCCGCCATATATGCGTGATTATTGGCATCCCTGCCCCGGGTCAGGTCCCGTTTGCGGTAGGGTATGTACTCCATGATCGCTGGCAGAGGCTGGCTGTCTGCCTGCTCCGGCATCCATATGCGGGCCGCCAGGCGGCTGCCATCCCGCATGGGAATAAATACATTTTCAATGGTTTTCACCGGATAGGGAAACCGCTCGACGATCTTCATGTTCACCTCCTGGAGAAGCTGGTTCCTGGTCGGTTAACGGAACAATGTCGAATGTGAGTGTGTCCAGGCATTCCTGGTAACGCGTCATCAGGGCATCCCGGTTTTCTGCGCCCAGATAGAGCTCGCCCAGTACGAAGCAGTAGGCGTCCTGATTGGGTACCTGGTTCAGGGCCATACCCGGCTCCACTTCGAGCTTCAGCCGGGTATGGGGAAAACGCCTGGCCAGCGCCTCAATCTCGCCCGGGCCCGGCACACGCCGTACCAGGCCATCTTCGGCACGGGTAAGAATGAATTTGGCGGCGACGCTGTAGGAGCCGGCTTTTTCAGGTAAACCTTCACCGCCGCCGAGGGCGACATCAATCGCGACCTCATGGTTACTCATGCCATTGACGAGAATGAACATTTCGGAGTGGGACTGGGAAATACGGGAGTTGATCTCGATCAGCCAGAGTTTGTCGTTGGCCTTGTCCCACATGAACTCCACGTTGAAACAGCCGTTGTCGAAGCCAATCTGTCGCACCAGGCGTTCGCTGACGTCAACAAGCTGCTGCTGTACCTTATCGGGTAACTGGCTCGGATAGATCAGGCTTTCGATCGACGTTCCGTCCCTGCCCCGGCCCATATCGAAGATACCATGGACGCTGAACTCGCCCTTGCAGACCGAGCCTTCGGGGGCGACCTGTTCGCCGCTGATGATCTGCTCGGCGAGACAGCTACAGCCGCTGGTGCTCGCCAGTTCCTCTGGCAGCTGAACCCGGCGTAATACCTGGTCAAAAGCGTTTCCGATACGACCGATTTCCTG
>JAJUHY010000279.1 GCA_029265735.1 Marinobacter segnicrescens
TGGGCTCGGTCCTCATGCAGCGCATGCGCGAAGAAAACGATTTTGCCGATATCGAGCCGGTATTTTTCTCCACCTCCCAGACCGGTCAGCCGGCGCCGGATGTGGGCAGGGAAGGCGTGCCTCCTCTTCAGGACGCCTTTGATATTGATACCCTGAAGACTCTGGATGTGATCATTACCTGTCAGGGTGGTGATTACACCTCCAGCGTCTATCAGAAGCTCCGGGACGCCGGCTGGGACGGCTACTGGATCGACGCTGCCTCAACCCTGCGCATGGCGGACCACTCGGTGATCGTACTCGATCCTGTTAATCGCCGTGTGATCGACAAGGCGCTGGCGGATGGCGTGAAGGATTACATCGGTGGTAACTGTACCGTCAGCCTGATGATGCTGGCTCTGGGGGGGCTGCTGGAACAGGATCTGGTGGAGTGGGTTTCGCCGATGACCTACCAGGCGGCATCAGGGTCCGGTGCGCAGAACATGCGTGAATTGCTGACCCAGATGGGCGTCCTGAACGCATCGGTCAAGGCTGAGCTGGAAAATCCTTCATCAGCCATCCTGGATATCGACCGTAAAGTAACAGAAGCCATGCGTGCCGGGGATTTTCCGGTCGAGCATTTCCAGGTGCCTCTGGCGGGCAGCCTGATCCCGTTTATCGACAAGCAGCTCGACAACGGCATCAGCCGGGAAGAGTGGAAGGCGAGTGCAGAAACCAACAAGATTCTGGGTCGCACCGGCAATCCCATTCCGATCGATGGAATCTGTGTCCGCGTTGGCGCCATGCGCTCTCACAGCCAGGCAATGACCATCAAGCTCAAGAAAGACCTGCCACTGTCTGAGATAGAGTCCATCCTGGATAACGCCAATGAGTGGGTGAAAGTTATTCCCAATGAGCGAGAGGCTACAATCCGGGAACTCACGCCGGCAAAAGTCACCGGTACTCTGAGCATTCCTGTCGGACGTATCCGCAAGCTCTCCATGGGTCCTGAGTATATCTCTGCGTTTACCGTAGGGGACCAGTTGCTCTGGGGCGCGGCTGAACCATTGCGGCGTATGCTGAAAATTCTGCAAGAGCGTTAAAAAACTGTCGCGTACCAGGGCGTGTAATGCCAACTGTGTACCGTTTCAGATAACACATCCGGGGCGGCGGCTGAAATCAGTCGCCGCCCCTGTTATTTTCTGGGATGTTCCCCTGGGTTGTCCCATTACACAGTCGGGTCAAGCCGATTCCCAATTTCATAATTGGTTCCGTGATATACATCAGGAAGTGGTACAAAGATGATGTGTGGTTGATTGATTAAGCTGGCATTATCAATAATACTTTCGACACTCTTAATATTAATAAGTGAACGTCGTCCGACCTCGTCCGAATCTGTATTCATCAAGCGGTAACGAATAACGGAGACTGGTAAGGAAACAGCATGAAAGTACGCAAGCTTGCGGTTGCTCTGGCTCTGGCGGGAGGGCTTGGTTCTGGTGTCGCACAGGCGCTTGGACTTGGAGAGATAGAACTCCAGTCCTATCTGAACCAGCCCCTTAACGCAGAGATCGACGTCAACAGGGCCGGAGGCGTAAGCCCGGACGATATTATTGTTAACCTGGCTTCCCAGCGGGATTACGAGCGTGTCGGATTGCGCCGGGACTTTTTCCTTACCCAGCTGGACTTCAATGTCACCACCGCGCCGGACGGTCAGCTGGTGATCTCAGTAACGTCGCGGGAACCTGTCCGCGAACCCTATCTGAATTTCCTGGTTGAAGTGACCTGGCCCAGTGGCCGGGTTATGCGGGAATATGCCGTTCTGGTTGACCCGCCCGTTTATGCTGAAGAGTCTGGTGTCAGCCAGCCTGTTCAACAGACCCGTACCACCAGCACTACCGGCACGACCCAGACGGCGTCTCAACCGAGGGCTCAGACGACGCAGTCCACCTCACGTCAGGGCACGACTGCCACATCTTCTGGCCCCCGGACGCTGGGGCCGGTCCAGGCATCCGACACCCTATGGGAAATTGCTCAGTCGGTACGACCGGATAACAGTGTTTCGGTCCAGCAGGTCATGCTGGCCATTCAGGATCTGAACCCCGACGCGTTTATTGGCGGCAATATCAACCGCCTCAAGCGCGGTGCGGTACTTCGTGTGCCTGATATCAACGATATCCAGGCCCGCACTCAGGCGCAGGCTAACCGGGAAGTGGCGGCCCAGAATCAGGCCCTTGCACGCCCCGCACCCGCCGTGGACGCCACTGACGATGCTACCGCTGCCACTACCGGAAGTGGTACGGGGGCGGGAGCCCAGGAGAGCACTGATGAGCTGCGCCTGGTGGTTCCAGGTGACGGTGATACCGCCCGGAGTGAAGGTTCGGCCGGCAGCGACGGTACTCAGGGTGGCACCGCTGACGTCGGGTCTGCCATGGCCCTGGAAGAGCTGGACCGGGTCCGGCGGGAGAACGACGAGCTTAACAGTCGTCTGCTGGACCTTCAGGATCAGCTGGAGACCCTTGAGCGTCTGATCGAGCTTAAAGACAACCAGCTTGCCGAGATGCAGGGTCTGGCCAGCCAGGCCGGAGACGATGTTGCCGTCGCTCCTGTGGATGAATCCGGCGACGTGGCAGGCGCACCGGGTGCAGAGGTTGACGGTGCCCTTGAGGATGGCGTCTCTGCAGAAGTCGCCGCCAGGGATGGCACTGCCGTGGATCCGGCAGTAACGGATGAAACTGGCGAACCGGCCGGAGAGATAGTGGATCCGGACGACGAGACGGCAGTCCGGGATTCGGCATCAGCAGACTCAGAGACGCCATCAGAGGCCGAGGGTGCAGAAACCTCCGAGGGGCCGCAGGACTTTATGCCGGCAGACGATCCGGTGGTTGCCACTGGCGAGTCATCAGAACCACAACAGGCACCGGCTACTACCGACAGCACTCCCGAGAAGAGCTTCCTGGCAACCGCTATCGACCTGATTGCAGGCAACTTTCTGTATCAGATCGCGCTCGGTGGCTTCCTGGTTCTTCTGCTTCTGTTGGTGTTGCTCATTTCCCGCCGCCGCGCCGATAAGGATGATGCGTTCTATGACGAAACGGATGACGGTTCCGATGACGACAACTTTGAGCTGACCCTGGGCGAGCAGGGCGCTGCGGACTCTGCTAACGCCATTGAAGAGGCTGATCGCTTCCTGTCCTTTGGTCAGTATGCTGCTGCTGCAGAAGCACTTGAAGGTGCAATTTCGCGGGAGCCCAGCCGTTCCGACCTGAGGCTCAAGCTGCTGTCAGTTTATGCAGAGATGGGTGACCGCGCTGCGTTCGACAAGCAGTATGCGGAGCTGGAGGCCATGGATGTCAGCGGCGTCCGTCCGGAAGCTGAAGCCCTTCGTGCACGACTGGAAGAGGTAGAGTCCACA
>JAJUHY010000006.1 GCA_029265735.1 Marinobacter segnicrescens
AAGGTGGTCTGGCTGAATCCTCTGCCGGAGAGTTACTGGGGCAGGGGAGGTTCCCTGGGAATCACAAGGCAACTGGTTGGCGATCATATGTATCCTCTGACCATTGAAGGTCTCGAGTCCGCCATGCGCCACCTCAGCAAATAAGCCTGAGAGGTGAGGCCGGTCACAAACCGGCGTCTCATCAGGCACCTCAAATACAGCCCGGGCAGATCCCCGGGCTGTTTTGTACCTGGCGTCAAATAAGACATTTTCACGGAACGTCTCGCTGTGGTTCAATGCGTCCGGATCGCCGGGCCGGTAACCAAGACTGGTCGGCGCCCACGGTTATGCCCTGGTTTGCGGGAAGGATCCTTGCGCAGTATTCCGGGGCACCCAACTAAACTATCTGTCAGGAAGGAACCTGTGTATGAATAAGAAAGTGTTGCTTGCCAGCGTCATCTTTGCAGGAATGGGTCTCAGCTCCATGGCTCAGGCCAACCCGGTATGTGAGGCCCAGAAGGCCGCTGCCCCCGATCTCCTTGAAGCCCGTGATAATGACACCGCAATAGAAGAGGTTTATTCCGCCATTGACGAGAACGCCAGCAGCGAAGCTTCTGCCAGCGTTCTGAAAGAGTCTGTCGCGCAGATTTATGCTGACAAGACTCTGGATCTGGAAGCAGCCACCAAACTGATTGGTGCCAACTGCGAAGCCAAGCTGGGCGCCTGATCCGGCTTTCAGGGCGCCGGATTCCGTCGTACCGGTACCCTGGTCTCAGGATTCAACTTCCCTATAAAAGCCATAAAAAATGCCGATACACGGTTGAGAGTGTACCGGCCAAGCTCGGCATTAACGATAGCGCCTCCAGTAAGTACCATCGTCGCAATCCGAATAGCAGGATCGTTGCCAGCCATGCTCTTGGTCTTAGCTTTCAAGACCTTGTAGTCGCACCCTCCGGACTTTATCTGCAACCAATGTCAGGCCTGTAAAGTATTTCGACGTATTAACGCGAAAGCCATCACACTGCAGGGCTGCAGACGCTCGCAGGCCCGGGCGGACCTACCTCAGGCACGGCAAAGCTGATATTCTCCCCATCCTTGAAGCTGATACTTTTGTCTGCTTGTGTTTTCACCGGAGCTTGTGTTTTCACCGGCCATGGTTCCGCTCGAAAAAACTGGATGGATGGTATCCCGACACTGCAGCAGTCCAGTGCTTACCGCGGCGCAGAATCCGCAGAGGCGAGGACTGCAAATATAATCATAAGTATCTACAGGAGATGGTGCGATGGACTATGAACAGTTCTATCAGGACAAGTATCCACCCGGCGTGCCCCGTGAGATTGATCTCAGCAAATACCAGAGCATGGTTGACGTGTTCAACCAGGCAGTAAAAAAGTACGCTGACCGTCCCGCGTTCAGTGCTTTGGGCGTGACGCTGACCTACGGTGAACTGGACGTTCAGGCCCGCAACTTTGCGGCCTGGTTGCAGAACAAGACCAACCTCAAGCCCGGCGACCGTATCGCCGTGCAGATGCCGAACGTTACCCAGTACCCGGTGGTTGTCTACGGTGCCATGCGCGCCGGTCTGGTGGTGGTGAACACCAACCCGCTGTACACCACCCGTGAGATGGAACACCAGTTCAATGACTCCGGCGCCAAGGCCCTGGTCGTGCTGGCCAACATGGCCGCCAACGCCGAAAAGGTCTTGCCCCACACCAGTATCGAGCACGTCATCGTGACCGAGCTGGCGGATATGCACTCACCCCTCAAGCGCACGCTGATGAACGCCGCGGTCAAGTACCTCAAGAAAATGGTACCGCCGTTCAATCTGCCCCAGGCCCATAAACTGCCTGCGGTACTGGCAGCCGGTGCCAAGGAAAAGCTGGACGAAGCCAAGCCGACCCAGGACGATCTGGCAGTTCTGCAATACACCGGTGGCACTACCGGCGTCGCCAAGGGCGCCATGCTGACCCACGGCAACCTGGTCGCCAACCTGCTGCAGACCCGTCCGCTGCTGGAAGACAACATCGAAGACGGCAAGGAGGTGATGATCGCACCTCTGCCGCTGTACCATATTTACTCGTTCACCCTGAACTGCGGCATCATGCTGGAAGCCGGCGCCCACAACGTGCTGATTCCCAACCCCCGCGATATCCCAGGCTTCGTGAAAGAGCTCAAGAACCACAAGTTCACCTCATTCGTGGGGCTGAACACGCTGTTCAACGGTCTTATGGCCAACGAAGAGTTCCGCAAGCTGGACTTCAGTCACATGAAAATGACGTCTTCCGGTGGCATGGCGCTTACCAGTGCAACGGCCAAACGCTGGCAGGAAGTGACGGGTGTTGAGATTGCCGAAGGTTACGGCATGACCGAAACCTCACCGGTGGTTACCTTCAACCCGCCCAGCGCCATTCAGATAGGTACCATCGGGCTGCCGATCTGCAACACCATCTGTAAGACAGTGGATGATGACGGTAACCCAGTGCCCCTGGGCGAGCCTGGAGAGCTGTGTGTCAAAGGCCCGCAGGTGATGCGTGGCTACTGGCAGCGTCCGGAAGAAACCCGCAAGTCATTTACCGATGACGGTTACCTGCGTACCGGCGACATGGCGGTGATTCAGGAAGACGGTTACATCCGCATAGTGGACCGCAAGAAGGACATGATCATCGTCTCCGGGTTTAACGTATACCCGAACGAGGTCGAAGACGTAGTCAGCAGCCATCCGAAGGTTCTTGAGTGTGCCGCCGTTGGGGTTCCTGACGACAAGAGCGGCGAGGTGGTCAAGGTGTTCCTGGTAGCCTCCGACCCCAGCCTGAAGGAAGAAGAGCTGCGGGAATTCTGCCGCGAGCGCCTCACTGCTTATAAGGTGCCCAAGCTCTTCGAATTCCGGGAAGAACTGCCCAAGACCAACGTGGGCAAGATCCTGCGCCGCGAGCTTCGCGACGAGGAAACCAGCAAGAACGCCTGACGGTTGTACTTGTCTTGGAGACCCCGCTTCGGCGGGGTTTTTCGTTTGTACGCCGGCATCCGTTACAATGTCAGGTCCCATTCTCAACCGGAAGATTCATGAGCAAGACCCCCGCCGGCGACACTACCCCTGTAGAAAACACTCTCTTGCCTGTCAGCGAGATAAGGCATCGACTGGGCGACTGTAACCAGCAGGAGACTGCCCGGATCCTCCGGTTGCTGGCTAAAACCCGTAATCAGCCGGACGCTGACCAGCTTGCCCGGATAAACCGGTGGCTGACTGAAGGCCTGTCCCGGGTAGAAACCCGCCGCCAGGCCCATAAGCCCATTGCTTATGCCAGCGAACTGCCAGTAGCGGAGCGGGTAGACGACATCGCCCGTGCGCTGGAAGCCCATCAGGTGATCATCGTTGCTGGCGAGACCGGTTCTGGCAAGACAACGCAATTGCCCAAAATATGCCTCAACGCCGGGCGTGGAACCCGGGGACTCATCGGTCATACCCAGCCGCGGCGTATTGCGGCGCGAGCGGTAGCGGCGCGCATCGCGGAGGAGATGGGGCCGGAGCAGGGCGATCAGGTCGCCTACCAGATCCGTTTTACCGACACCAGCAACGAGAATACCCGCCTCAAAGTCATGACCGACGGCATTCTGCTGGCGGAAATTCAGCACGACCGCTTTCTGGATGCCTACGATACCCTCATTATTGACGAGGCCCACGAGCGGAGCCTGAATATCGACTTCCTGCTGGGCTACCTGAAACAGCTTCTGCCCCGGCGGCCCGACCTGAAAGTTATCATCACGTCGGCCACCATCGAAGTTGAACGGTTTTCCGAGTATTTCGATCAGGCGCCGGTTATTGAGGTGTCCGGGCGGACGTACCCGGTGGAAGTGCGTTACCGGCCCATGACCGGCGACGCCGATGACCGGGACCTGGGGTGGGGCGATGCGGTGGTGTCTGCCCTGGCCGAGATTGAAGACCACGAGCGCCAGGAAAAGAAGCCCCCCGGCGACATTCTGGTATTTCTCCCCGGTGAGGGGGAAATCCGCGCCCTGAGCAAACAGCTCCGCCACGTGGATCTGAGACATACCGAAGTGTTGCCGCTGTATTCACGGCTCAGCACCAGAGAACAGAACCGAATCTTCCAGCCTCATCGGGGGCGGCGCATCGTATTGGCTACCAACGTTGCTGAAACGTCGCTCACCGTGCCCGGTATCCGCTATGTCATTGACACCGGCGTGGCGAGAATCAGCCGTTATTCCGTACGCTCGAAAATCCAGCGACTGCCTGTTGAGGCCATCTCACAGGCCAGCGCCAACCAGCGGGCCGGCCGCTGTGGTCGGGTTGCGCCGGGTATCTGCTTCCGACTTTATGACGAGCAGGACTTCCTCAGCCGGGATGAGTTTACTGACCCGGAGATTCTGCGAACCAATCTGGCGTCGGTCATCCTCCAGATGGTCACCCTGGGGTTGGGGGATATTCGACAGTTTCCGTTTCTGGAAGCTCCTGATAACCGCCAGATCAATGATGGCTACAAGCTGCTGGAAGAGCTGGGTGCCGTTACCGGCAAACGCAGGATCACCGCTCTTGGCCGTAGCATGGCCCGGCTGCCGCTGGACCCGCGGCTGGCACGAATGCTGGTGGCCGCAAGCGAGCTGGGCAGTCTGGCCGAGCTGCTGGTGATTATCGCCGGCCTCAGCGTGCAGGACCCCCGGGAGCGGCCCCAGGATAAACAGCAGGCGGCAGATCAGGCTCACAGTCAGTGGAATGACAAGGAGTCGGATTTCGTTACCCTGCTGAATCTCTGGAAAGACTTTGAAGAGCAGCGGCAGGAACTGTCCGGCAACCAGCTCAGCAAGTACTGCAAAAAGAACTTCCTGTCCTATATGCGGATGAGGGAGTGGCGTGATATCCATCGCCAGTTGACGCTGTTGTGCCGGGAGCAGAAGTTCGTCATGAATACGGACCCTGCCAGCTACGATGCCGTCCACAAGGCAGTACTGGCGGGGTTGCTGGGACAGGTCGCCCTCAAGCTGGAGAAGAAGGAATATCTGGCCACTCGTAATCGCAAGGTGTTTCTGTTCCCGGGCTCGAAAGTCGCCAAAACGGCACCGGCCTGGATTGTGGCCGCGGAAATCGTCGAAACCAGTCGGGTATTTGCCCGCATGGTGGCGAAAATCGACCCGGCCTGGGTGGAGCCACTGGCGGATCACGTGGTTAAACGCCACTACTCGGAGCCTCACTGGGAGCGCAAGCGTGCTCAGGTGATGGCGTTCGAACGGGTCAGTCTGTACGGGCTGGATGTGATTGCCCGGCGCAGGGTGCCCTATGCCAGCATCGACCCGGCCGTTGCCCGGGAGCTGTTTATCCGCCGGGCTCTGGTGGAGGGCGACTACCAAAGCAAGGCTCCGTTTATTGCTCGCAACCACGAACTGTTGGATACCGTCGAGAATCTTGAGAAAAAGACCCGCCGCCGGGACCTGCTGGTGGATGACGAGCAGCTGGTGGCCTTTTATGACGAAAGGCTCCCTGATGAGGTAGTGAGCGGACGCCACTTCGAGAGCTGGTGGAAGTCCCTGTCGGCATCGGAACTCAAGGCCCTCGAGCTGACCGAACAGGACATCCTGCAACGGGAGCTGGACTACAGCGAGCTGGAACAGTACCCCGACGAGCTGGAGTGGGAGGGGGCGCGCTACCCTCTCAGCTACGAGTTCGAGCCAACCGGGGAGGACGACGGCGTCACCGTACAGGTGCCGGTCATGGCGCTGCGGCAATTGCCCGGACACCGGCTGGAGTGGCTGGTGCCTGGCCTGGTACGGGAAAAATGTATTGATCTGATCAAGGGCCTGCCCAAGTCGATCCGCCGTAACTTCGTGCCAGTGCCGGATTTCGTGGATGCGGCTCTGAAAAACATGTCGCCCTCCAATGAGCCGCTCACGGACGTGCTCGCGGATCAGCTGCGCCGCATGACCGGCGTGCATATCGCGCCTGAGGACTGGGCAACGGAAGAGCTGCCCCGCCATTTGCGGATGAATCTTCAGGTTCTGGGTGACGATGGCCAGGTTCTGGCCCGTGGCCGGGACCCGGACGCGATTCAGAAGAAACTGGAGAAGCAGGCGGAAGAGGCCCTCAGCCGGGTTGAAAAGGCCGAGGGTCAGGTCCGACGAACTCAATCCCCGGACTGGCAGTTTGGCGCCCTGCAGGAATCGGTTCACACCGATCGGTCAGGTATGCGGGTGACGGTCTATCCGGCCCTGGAAGACCTGGGCAAGGACGTGCGGGAGACACGGTATCTTGATCCACTGACGGCGGCGGAGAACCATCGCCGGGCGGTGGCGCGCCTGCTGCTCAATCGCATGGACAACATCCTCGATCGTATTGACAGCCGGCTACGCCGGTTCAAGCAGTCCGCTTTGATGTTCGCCCCGGTGGGCCAGGCCCGGGCATTGCTGGATGATCTGTTACTGGCTACCGCCGCCAACCATTTCCTTGGCGAACCGGTGGCTTCTACCGGTCCCTTGCCCCGTAGTGCAGAAGCCTTCGACCGCGTCTACGACAGCAAACGAAGCGACTTCATTCCCGCACTGGAACAGGCGGACGAGCAGCTGTTTCAGGTGATGACCGGATACCATCAGGTGATGAAGCAGCTCAAGGGCAAGATCAACCTGGCGCTGGCTAACAGCATGGCGGACCTCAAATTCCAGATGGAGCACCTGGTCTACCCGGGGTTTCTGACAGAAACGCCGCCACAATGGCTGGCATGCCTGCCGCGCTATTTTGAGGCCGCCGATATCCGGCTGGAGAAAATGCCCCGGGAAATGGGCCGCGAGCGGGAATTCCTGCACATCATTGACCCCCTGTGGCGCCGTTATCAGCAGAAGCTGGAGCAGCAGCGCCGGCAGGGTATCGGTGATCCGGAGCTGACACTGTACCGGTGGATGCTTGAGGAATTTCGGGTTTCCTGGTTCGCGCAGCAACTGGGCACGGCCATGCCGGTTTCCACCAAACGGCTGGACCACCAGTGGGAGAAGGTGCGCCAGTAGGTGGCTCGACCGTGAGGGAGCTTGCGGGATTGTTACCGATTTTACGGTTGCCGGATAGGGACCGGCATCACAGGTTTGTGGTAGTATCCGCCAATTACCGGACAGGGAGCGTTATGTCGTCCGTTAGCTGCAGGATAGCTGTCCATAAAAATATCCAGATCAGTCGGGGTTCCCAGTGAGCATCACCGCCATTATTACCGGTACCGGTTTGTACACACCACCGGCCTCCATCAGCAATGAAGAACTGGTGGCCTCTTTCAATCAGTACGTTGAGACATTCAACGAGCGCAACGCGGACGCCATCGCCAGGGGCGAAATGGACGCCTTGCAGCCGTCCGCAGTGGACTTTATTGAAAAAGCGTCTGGTATTAAAAGTCGCCATGTGATGGATAAAGAGGGCATTCTGGACCCCGAGCGCATGTGTCCACGGTTGCCGGAGCGCAGCAATGACGAGCCGTCCATCCAGTGTGAAATGTCCGTAGTTGCCGCCCGGGAAGCCCTGGCCCAGGCGGGGCGCACAGCGGCAGATGTGGATGGCGTTATCGTCGCTTGTTCCAACCTGCAGCGGCCGTATCCCGCGGTTTCCATTGAAGTTCAGCAAGCACTGGATATTGACGGCTTCGCCTACGACATGAACGTGGCGTGCAGTTCCGCCACCTTTGGGCTACAGGCTGCGGCCAACGCTGTAGAGAACGGTACCGCCCGGGCGGTGCTGGTGATCAGTCCGGAAATCTGTTCAGGACACCTTAACTTCCGCGATCGCGACAGCCATTTCATCTTTGGCGACGCCTGCACGGCTGTGCTGGTGGAGCGGGACGATCAGGTTGACGCCGGAAAGGGGTTTGAAATTCTTAGTACACGCCTGAAAACCCGTTTCTCAAACAACATCCGTAATAACTTCGGGTTCCTGAACCGGGGCGACGAAAGCGGCATTGGTCAGCCCGACAAACTGTTTGTCCAGCAGGGGCGTAAGGTGTTCAAGGAAGTTTCCCCCATGGTGGCGGAGCTGATTGTCGACCACCTTGCCAGCCTTGACCTGAAAGCGACCGACCTGCGCCGTATGTGGCTGCACCAGGCCAACCTGAACATGAACCAGCTTATTTCAAGGCGGGTGCTTGGGCGGGAAGCCACTATTGATGAGGCACCGGTGATTCTCGACGAATACGCCAACACCAGTTCCGCCGGTTCCATTATCGCTTTCCACCAGCACAAGGATGACCTCAAGGCAGATGACCTGGGAGTGATCTGCTCGTTTGGTGCTGGTTACTCCATCGGCAGCGTCGTAGTGCGCAAACGCTGACCCGCAGTAAGGACGGCAATCACCGGGGAATCCATAGCGGAACGAGCCACTGATCCATGACCTCTAAAGCTCTCTCATCGTTGCTCATCGGACTGCTGCTTGCTGGCTGTGCGTCGTCGCCGAAGCCGTCCACTACTCAGGATGTCACTCAGGCGGAACAGCCAGTTGAGGCTGAGATCCACAGTGCTGATCCCCGGGACCCGTGGGAATCCTGGAACCGCCGGGTGTTTGCTTTCAACCAGACGGTGGATGACTGGGTGCTGCGGCCGGTGGCCCGGGGCTATCAGTTCGTGATGCCGGGCTTTGCAGACCGGGCGGTATCGAACTTCTTCGATAACCTTTCTGAAGTTCGCAACTTCGTCAACAGCGTGTTGCAGCTCAAGGGCGAACATGCCGTGGTTGCGGCGGGAAGGTTCACCTACAACACGGTCTTTGGCCTTGGCGGGCTGTTCGATGTGGCGACGGCTTTTGATCTTCCGGAACGTCCGGAAGACTTTGGTCAGACCCTCGGGTACTGGGGTGTCGGCTCTGGCCCCTATCTGGTTCTGCCGTTCCTGGGGCCTTCCTCACCGCGTGATGTCACCGGGCGCGCCACCGATGGCTGGGCGCTGCCCAGTGCCTGGGACTATATCGACAGCCCCGATCGCTACTACGCGCTGGCCCTGAATGTAGTGGACACGCGGGCGGATCTGCTCGATGCCGAGCGGTTTATCTCTGGCGATACCTACGTGTTCGTACGTAATGCCTATCTGCAACGGCGGGAGTTCCTGATCAACGATGGCCAGGTCACTTCGGACCCGTTCACCAGTGGTGACGACGACTGGCTGATGGAAGACTTCTGAGCGGCCAGCTTCGAGCTCCGGAAAGTGAACCGGTCCCGTTGCCATGGTGACAGTCAGCGACATACGGCTGTATCATGAGTAACACGATCGTGCGGGCCCGGCATGTATTGGAGACACCGGGCCGGTTAACTTCGGCTGTCAGCTGACTGGATCTTCATGTACTACGACTTCTTCGGATTTCGGGAACCGCCGTTTTCCATTGCGCCGGACCCCCGTTATCTGTACCTCAGTGAACGCCACAAGGAAGCTCTGGCTCACCTGATGTATGGGGTCCAGGGGCAGGGCGGTTTTGTGGTGATTACCGGTGAAGTAGGCACCGGCAAGACCACCGTCAGCCGCTGCTTTATCGAGAACGTGCCCGAGCACGTCGATATCGCCCTCATTCTCAACCCCAGGCTCTCAGCCCGCGAGCTGCTAGCGGCGTTCTGTGATGAGCTTGGCGTGTCCTACCGTGACAATGCCACTATCAAGCAGCTGATTGATCGCATTAACCAGCACTTGCTTGAGGCCCATGCCCGCGGCCGCCATCAGGTTCTGATGATTGATGAGGCCCAGAACCTCTCGGCCGAAGTGCTGGAGCAGTTGCGCCTGCTGACCAATCTGGAAACCGCAGAGAAAAAACTGTTGCAAATTGTGCTGTTGGGCCAGCCGGAACTTAAAGACATACTCGACCGGCCAGAGCTGCGCCAGCTGAACCAGCGTGTTACCGCCCGCTATCATCTGGATGCGCTGGAAAAGGACGAGCTGCCTGCTTATCTGCACTATCGGCTCAGTGTGGCAGGCGTCAAGGTGGAGCTGTTCACCGGGTCCACCATCAATCTGCTGTACCGCAAAAGCCAGGGCATTCCCCGGCTGATCAACCTGATCAGTGACCGCGCCCTGCTGGGCGCCTACAGCGAAGGTGTCCAGCACATCGAGCCCCGGCACATCCGTGCTGCTGCCAAAGAAGTTGGGGGTCTTGCCTCAGACCCTGCCACCGGAGCCGTGTCACCGGGATTGCGTTGGCTCACCACGGCCGCAGTAGTGGGGGCGCTGGTCGTAACCGGCTGGGCCGTTCTGGAGCGTAAGCAGGGGCCGGTTCCGGAAACGGCCGTGGCGGCAGAGGTGGTCACTGCTGCGCCCGCTGAATCCGCCAGTGGCGATCTCGCTGATCCGGATGGGCCCGTGGTTGCGGGCATGATTGATCGTGAGCCGGACCAGCCTGCGGGGACTGACTCGCAACCAGCAACAGTTTTCAGTATTGCTGAGCATGGTCTTACCGCCGCCGAGGCCTACGACAGTCTGTTTGAGGTCTGGGGTTACGACTGGGACCGTACCGCCTATCCGTTCGCCTGCGATTATGCGGACGCCGCCGGCTTGCGCTGTCTGCACCGGCAGGGCAGCCGACGCAGCATGGAAGAGATCAACCGTCCCGCCGTGCTGGACCTGCGGGGGCCAGGCGGCGAGCGGGGGCACGTCACGCTGCTCAGATTGCAGGGTGATCAGGCCACAATCGCTACCGCTCAGGGCCGGCTGGAGGTTTCCTTCCGGGATCTGCAGGATTACTGGTTTGGTCAGTTCTCAGTACTCTGGCAGCTACCGCCGTACATGGCCTGGGGAGGCGACCCCGCCGAATTGCCCAGCAGAAACCGGGAAGGGGTCTGGCTCAGCGCCCGCATGATGCAGCTGGTAGGCCTGCATGCGGCGGATAGCGAGGAAATCGACCGGGTCAGCCGCCTGATCCGGGATGAACAGGTGCGGTGGTATCAGAACGTGAAAGGGCTTGAACCAGACGGTGTGGTCGGGGCCATGACGCTGATCCAGATGAGTAATGATCTGGACACCGGCGTGCCGAGGCTTAACCCGGGCAGTAGTGCCGTCACCATGCCGGTGGAAACCGGTGGGGCAGCGGGGAACGGGGCAGGGTAAGACGGAGCCATGTCTTATATTCTTGAGGCACTGAAAAGGTCAGAATCCGAGCGTAACCAGGGCCGTGTGCCGGACCTGGGTCAGCAGGTGCGAATGATTCATCAGCGTCGCCGCCGGGGTATACCAGCGGCTGGCTGGCTGGCCATTGCGCTGGTGATCAACGCGCTTGTTCTGATGGCGCTGTTCTGGCCGGGTAGTGGCCTGCTGCGAGATACCGCCCCGGTTGAGGCTGCCTCTGCGCTACCGGGTGCTCTGCAGGAGCAGAAAGCACCGAATACTGTGCCGGTGCAGGGCACGGACCAGTCAGCGGCTTCCGGCCCGGTCGCCCGCACCGATGCTGTTCCGGAAGAGCCTCTGGAAATGGTGGAGGCGACCGGCGATGACATTCTGGGCGAGCGCAGTGGTGTAGTGCTGCTTGAGACACTGGACGAAGCCCCTACAGTGATCGTGCCTACTATCCGGCCATCCGGTCCTGACGGCACTGAGGCAGTTTATGCACCGGCGCCCTGGGAAGGCCGGGTGCCCCATCTGGTTGAACTGCCCATGGCATTCCAGCGGCTGGTGCCGGATCTGGTATTCAACAGTCACGTTTATTCCTCTCACCCCGGTGCCAGAAGTGTCATGATCAATGGGCGTTATCTTCGTATGGGCGATACCCTCGGCCCCTTGCGGGTCGAGCAGATTACCGAAGACGGTGTGGAGCTGAGCATGGACGGCCAACGCTTCCGGGTTGGCGTCGTTCGTGACTGGAGCAGCCCCCGCTAATGGCTCTGAGTGACGACGTAAAAGCGGAAATTCAGCAGGCCTACCGGGACATTCTGGCCGGTAAGGGAATCCGTGCCCGTTACGGCCAGCGCCTGATGATCGCTGAGATCGCCCGCTATATGGGCGATATTACTGAAGAGGACGGCAAGCGCACGTCAGCGCCGGCCACCTGTGTGGTAGAGGCGGGCACAGGTACCGGCAAAACCCTCGGCTATCTGGTTGCTGCGATCCCGGTCGCCAGGGCACTGGGCAAGACGCTGGTGATTTCGACCGCTACTGTGGCCCTGCAGGATCAGATTGTCAGCAAGGACTTGCCGGATCTCGAAAAGCACACCAGCCTGAAGTTCGAGTGGACCCTGGCAAAAGGCCGGGGACGCTATCTGTGCCTTTCCCGGCTCGAGGCCCGTCTCCACGATGAGGGCCACGGCGACAGTGATACCATGCCGTTGTTCCTGCTGGATGAGGGCAAGGAGCAGGAACCGGGGAGCCGGGAATTTTTTGAAGAGTTGCTCGGCCGTTATGGTTCACGGGAATGGGATGGAGACCGGGACCACTGGCCCGCCACCATTCCGGACGAAACCTGGCGCCAGGTCACCACGGACCATCGCCAGTGCACCAACCGTCATTGCGCATACTTTGAAAACTGCGCGTTCTTCGATGCCCGCAAGGGGCTGGAAACCGCCGATGTGGTCGTTGCCAACCATGATCTGGTGCTGGCGGATCTGGCGCTGGGTGGCGGTGCGATTCTGCCAGAGCCGGAGAGCGTCCTCTATATTTTCGACGAAGCCCATCACCTGCCGGACAAGGCGCTCAATCATTTCGCGGCATCGGTACCACTCAACAGTACCCGCCAGTGGCTGAAGCAGTTGGGGCAGGCTCTGGTCAAAGCTCAACCCTGGCTGGGACCGTCCACTCTGGCTGGACGTACCATAGAGAAAGTATCCGAGGCATCCAGGCAGCTGGAGGGCTGTCTGAACCAGGTACAGGACCATCTGCTGGAAAGCCTTCCATGGGAGTTTACTGAGGAGCGCCAGTCGGCCCAGTGGCGCTATCCGGAAGGGGAGCTCCCCGAGATTCTGTTCGGGCTGGCCACCGAGACCCGTGCCGCAACGGCAGCTCTGGTAAGGCAGCTGGGCACCATTGCTGATGAGCTTCAGAAGGCCTTCGACGAGCGCAAGGACCATGAGCTGGACCGGGAAACCGCTGACGCCTGGTATCCGGTGTTTGGCAGTTTCCATGCTCGGGCCGAGGATCAGGCCAGGCTGTGGGAGGCCTGGTGTGAGTCGCCGCCACCACCGCCGGACACGGATGACAAAAAAAACTATCGGCCGCCCCCGCCAGCCCGCTGGGCGGTGCGTCAGCGCTGGGATCACGCCGAAGAGCTCACTCTTTACAGCAGCCCCGTCCTGGCGGATAACCTGCTGTACTCCCGGCTATGGTCCCGGGCCCATGGCGCGGTGCTGACCAGTGCCACCCTGACGGCGTTGGGACGGTTTGATCGCCTGCAATCCCGGGCGGGGTTGCCGATGGACAGCCGTTATCTCGTAGTTCCCAGCTCTTTCCGCTACAGCGATATGGCGACCGTAGAGGTGCCCCTGATGGACGCCTTGCCCACGGAAACCGAAGCGTTTACCGACGCGCTTGTGGAGCGGCTGCCGCAGCTCTGGGCTACCGGCAAGGCCACGTTGGTGCTTTTCACGTCGCGGCGGCAGATGAACGCCGTGCGTGATCGCTTGGCGCCGGAACATCCGGGTCTGATCACCACCCAGGACGATATGGCCAAGGGGGAGGTTCTGCGCCACCATTGTGAGCGTATCGATGCCGGCAAACCCTCAGTGCTATTCGGTGTGGCGAGTTTTGCCGAAGGTATCGATCTGCCCGGACGCTATCTGGATCATGTGGTCATTACCCGGTTGCCGTTCTCAGTACCTGATGACCCCATTGAAGCCAGCCTCGCCGAATGGGTTACCAGCCGGGGCGGCAATCCGTTTATGGAGATCACGGTGCCCGACGCCTCTATCAAACTAGTGCAGGCAGTAGGGCGGTTGCTGCGGACTGAGTCGGATACCGGTCGGGTTTTCATTCTGGACCGCCGAATTGTGAACCGCCGCTATGGTCAGCTATTACTGGATGCACTGCCGCCGTTCCGTCGTATCATCCAATAATGGTTATGTGGTTCTGTCAACACTTGCCGGATGGGAATATGGGCTACACTGCATAACTAAATTCTTTCTGTCTCTCTCTATACCAAAAAAGAATGAAAACAATAATTTTTATGCGTATTCTGGTATAACTCTGACAATAACCGAAACGCATAGACGGTGGTCAATTTCCGGGTACTGGTGCCGGGTCCTCCATAACAGGACTCCATTGCCTGCAGACCCCGGGTCCGCTTAGGGAGCGAAAAAGTCAATGAAATTACAGCAGCTGCGTTATATCTGGGAAGTGGCGCACCACGACCTCAATGTCTCCGCAACAGCTCAGAGCCTGTTTACCTCACAGCCCGGGATCTCCAAGCAGATCCGCCTGCTGGAGGATGAGCTGGGGCTGGAAGTGTTTGCCCGCAGTGGCAAACATCTGACCCGGATTACCCCGGGCGGAGAAATCATCATTCGCGAGGCCGGGGAGATACTACGCCGTGTGGAGGGCATCAAGCGGATTGCCCAGGAGTTCTCCAACCAGCGCAAGGGCGACCTCAGCATCGCCACCACACATACCCAGGCCCGATACGCGTTGCCTCCTGTCATTCAGGGCTTTATTGAGGCCTACCCGGACGTCTCCCTGCATATGCATCAGGGCACGCCCATGCAGATTGCCGAAATGGCTGCCAATGGCGCCGTAGACTTCGCCATCGCAACGGAAGCCATGGAGCTGTTCAAAGACCTGATCATGATGCCCTGTTATCGCTGGAACCGCGCAGTGATCGTGCCCCGGTCCCATCCACTAACCCAGGTTTCAAAGCTGACTCTCAAAGAGCTGGCCAGCCATCCGCTGGTTACCTATGTTTTTGGCTTTACTGGCAGGTCCAAGCTGGATGAGGCGTTCACGGACGAAGGGCTCGAGCCAAAAGTGGTCTTTACTGCAGCAGATGCCGATGTCATCAAGACCTACGTCCGGCTGGGGCTTGGGGTCGGTATTATCGCCTCCATGGCCTACGACCCCGAGACCGACTCTGATCTGGTGGCGCTGGACGCCAGCGACCTGTTCGGCTCGAGCATTACCCGGCTGGGCTTCCGCAAGGGTACTTTCCTGCGGGGCTACATGTACGACTTTATGGAAAGGTTTGCGCCCCACCTGACCAGGGATATGGTTGGTGAAGTTATGTCCCGGCAGGGACGACGGCAGGAAATCGAGGAACTGTTTGAGAAGGTGGAGCTGCCGGTCTACTGACCGCCAGCTCCGTTCAGTAACTGCGAAGGTCAGTGTCGGTGCAGATCACTGGCGATCAGATTGCCGGCATGCAGGCCACACTCTTTCTGGGTAGCTTCCTCCCACCACCAGCGGCCCTCCCGCTCATGCTGGCCTGGCAGCACAGGACGGGTGCAGGGTTCACAACCTATGCTGATGAAGCCCCGTTCGTGCAGCCGGTTATAGGGCGCTTCGGTCATACGGATGTAATCCCATACTTCCTTTGAGGTCCAGCTCGCCAGCGGGTTGAACTTGATCAGTGCGCCGTTGCGGCCCTGAAAGGCCTCATCCAGCTGAACCACAGGCACCTCGTTCCGGGTACCCGGGCTCTGGTCCCGGCGCTGGCCGGTAATCCAGGCATCCAGAGTTTTCAGCTTGCGCCGCAGGGGTTCAACCTTGCGGATGCCACAACATTCGCCGTGCCCGTCCTCGTAGAAGCTGAACATGCCTTTTTCAGTAACCAGGGACTGAACCGCCTCCGCTTCCGGAAACTGGAACTCAATATCGATGCCGTAATGTTTGCGGACACGCTCAAAAAATTCATAGGTTTCCGGATGCAGGCGCCCGGTGTCCAGTGAAAAAACCCGCAGGCGATCGGTCAGCTTGTGGGCCATTTCAATCAGCGCCACGTCTTCGGCGCCACTGAAGGAAATCGCGATCTCGTCGTAATGGCGCAGGGCGGCCTTGAGAATGGCCCGGGGACTCTGGGTGGCCAGCTCGGCCTGGAGTTGTTCTATCTCGCTCATCATCAGCTTCTTGTCGGTGATGGGATTCAGCAGTGAAATCACCATCATTGGGGCTTATGGATGGGTCAATCTATCACCCGAATGAAGGTTGATGAAGTAATCTGAAATCATAAGGTTATATCGAATGACCGAATCCGGGGGATTCTGGTGGTTACGTCTCACCGGCAGGTAGACATCGGACGGTGCATTCGTGGTCGGTTTTTTCTATCATAGCCGCGCGCTCTGGTATCGGACCTGATGCCAGCCACGCCTTGCCATCAACCCCATTGCCGGCCGCCGGCGACTGACAGGAGACCATCGTGGAATTAGCATGCCTTGACCTTGAGGGAGTCTTGATCCCGGAGATCTGGATTGCGTTTGCCGAAAAAACCGGTATTGAAGAACTCAAGGCCACCACCCGCGACATCCCCGATTACGATGTGCTGATGAAGCAGCGTCTGCGGATTCTGGATGAGCACGGCTATGGTCTGCCAGCGATTCAGGAAGTGATCGGCGAGCTGGATCCGCTGCCTGGCGCGCGGGAGTTTCTGGACTGGCTGCGGGAGCGTTTTCAGGTGGTGATCCTGTCGGACACCTTCTATGAGTTCGCCATGCCGCTGATGAAAAAGCTGGGTTATCCGACCCTGTTGTGTCACAAGCTGGAAGTTGAGGAGAACGGCCGCATCACCAACTACCTGCTGCGCCAGCGGGATCCCAAGCGCCAGTCGGTGCGGGCATTCCAGCTGCTCAATTACCGGGTCATTGCCGCCGGTGACTCCTACAACGACACCACCATGCTGACCCAGGCCGAAGCGGGCATTCTGTTCCACGCCCCTCAGAACGTTATTGAGGAATTCCCCCAATTCCCGGCCATTCATGATTTTGAGGAACTGAAGAAGACCTTCCTGGCACTGAGTGAGCGTTACTAAAGGAAGGTCCTGAGTCAGGCGGCGGCAAGGGCAGAAAGAGAGTGAAGAGTGTCCCTGACCACCTGCCGCGTCAGCGGCCCCTGTTGAGATGCTCAAGGGTGTCCAGCAGGCGCTGAATCTTACTGATGGACTCCTGATATTCATCATCCGGATCTGAGTCGGCGACGATACCGCAGCCGGCCCAGGCCCGGATGGTGCCGTCGGAGAACGTTTGCAGGCTGCGAATGGCGATGTTACTGGTGAGGTGATTGTCTGCGTCCCACCAGAACAGGCTGCCACAATAGGGCCCCCGCTGATGGGGCTCGAGCTCATCAATAATCTCCATGGCCCGTCGCTTGGGCGCGCCTGTGATGGACCCCCCTGGGAACGCACTGAGCAGGGCATCCAGGGGTGATATTCCGGCCTTCAGGGTGCCGGTGACGGTACTCACCAGCTGGTGCACGTTCCGGTAGCTTTCCACCTGGAACAGTCCGGG
>JAJUHY010000020.1 GCA_029265735.1 Marinobacter segnicrescens
CGGCGCACTTCGGTCAGGGCTTCGCGATCGTCGTGGTCCTGGCGCAGGCGCGGGTACCAGGTATTGATGGTATCCATGACTTCGCCGGCTTCTTCCACGAAGATTTCAAGAATCTCGTCGTCCACCAGTTCCATATCGGAGCGCTTGGGCGACTGCTCGGGCGCTTCCAGGGGCGCAGATTCGGGGTCGGGTTCGGCCTCGATCAGATCCTCTTCCACCCAGGTGGGCTCGGCTCCCGGCGGGAAGCCCAGGGAGCGCAGACTCTCTTCAGCCACTCTCAGCACAGACTCATTGTCACTGATGCCGTCGGTGAGGCGCTCCAGATAATATTCGATACTGGTGATGGTATCGGCCAGAGTATCCAGTTGTTTCCAGTCCGGAATCCGTTTGCGCTCCAGCAGGATCCGCTGGATGTAATCACGCACCGCCGTCAGTATCAGTACTGGCCGCTCCAGGGGAATAACCTTGAGGCCGCCTTCAATGCTGGTCAGCATTTCAGGAACATGCTCGATCTCCCGCGGATCCCACTGGGACGCGATGAAGTTGACCACCGCACTTTTTACCTGCTCCAGTGCATTACGGGATTCCCGCAGCAAAGCGGTATGGGCTTCGTTCAGCTCCTGACGACCCGGGCCACTGCTGTCGAGGACGCTATCGTCAGCGCTTTCTCTGGTCCGGTTATGGTCCTGATCTATGCCAGTAAGCGTCGCCTCGACATAGAGCAGGGCACCGGCGATATCGAGCAAGGTGCCGTCATCCGCGGTCTCACTCTGATCGATCAGTTCCTCCACAACCGCCAGCTGTTCATTAATGATACGGCGGGGGTTGCCCAGACCGAGTACGGCCAGGGTGTTGGCTACCTGTCGCAGGCCCGGTACGAGTTCTTCCAGGTCCTGGTTCTGCCGGTTCTGGTCCCGTACGAAAAGATCCAGCTGGTCTTTGAGGCGAGCGACTTCTTCGTTAAGTGCCAATACCACCGAATGAATGGCTTCCCGTCCGGGCCCGGCGGTACCCGCCACTTCGGTGCCCGCCGGCATGGCCTGATCCAGGCGGTAGCGTTCGCGCAAGTCTGTGATATAGGGGGACGTGGCCTCATGGGCCTGGGCCACGTAATAGAGCAGGTTGCGGAACAGAGTTTCCGGTATCGGCTGACGCAGGATGTCACCTGCTTCTTTGGTAAGGCGCTCGATCTCCCCGTCCAGTTCTCGCAGCAGTGTCAGTGTCGCAGGAGTCAGTTCATTGACCTCCTGCTGCAGGGTCTCAATAAGACCGCCGCAGGCCCGCCAGAGTTCTTCCCGGGGCGTGCCGGCGCAGAGCTTGATAAGGCGCTGGATCAGTTTCTGCAGGTTGTCGTAGGCAATCTGATTGTTTCTGGCCGGATTGATGCTGGCTACGGAGCGGTGGAACATCTGCCCCAGTTTGGTGACGTTGGCCAGAACCTTTGGGTCCTGCAGCAGACGCGCGCCACGAGGCGTGGCTTCGAACCGCGCCGGGCTCAGATCCGGGCGGAACAGGGACAGATCAGACAACAGGCTTTCGCCCCGGGCTGCGCGCAGGTCATTGAACAGTGGCAGCAGGGACAGGGGCAGGTCGTCAGCGCTGGTACGCAGGCTTTCCAGATATCGTGGCAGTCGGAGAATGGCTTCCATCAGACTGTTCAGGGCCTGATCGGTGTCGGCGACCTCGCCATTCAAAATGCTCTGGGTGAGCTTTTCCATTTCCTCGGTGAGCAGAGCGGCGCCCTGAAGCTCGACCATCTGGAGTGTGCCATTGACCTGGTGCAGGTAGTTCAGGCAGAAGCGCAGGCGTGCAGTGTCATCACGGTTCTCGACATAGGCTTCAAGAGCCTGCTGGCCCTGTATCAGTGTTTGTTCTATCTCGCCACGAACCCAGTCCAGGGCGATGCTGTCATGGTTGTTGCCCATAACCACTCCGGTTATTCGTCGTCTGACTGGCGGCGAATCCACGCCAGCACATGTTCCGAAGGAACCCGCTGCAGTCCCGGCGGTTGCCATCCGGTAATCTCACCCTGTCCCAGTACCAGCAAACCGCCGGGGGCGAGATGTTCTGCCAGCCTGGTGATAATCTCCCGCCGGCGCCAGCGGCGAAAGTAGATCAGCAGGTTCTGACAGAAGATAATGTTCATTCCATGCATTGGCGCCCGCTTCAGGTCCAGCACATTCAGCCGGGTAAAACATACCCGTTCGCGGATGCTTGCTGCGATTTCCTGGCGGTTCTGAGGCCCGTCCCGGAAATACTTGTGTTTCAGGTTCTCATCCATGCTGTCCAGGCGGCGGGGGCTGAAAAAGCCGCGCTGCGCCTTGTCCAGTGCCGGCTTGCTGATGTCTGAGCCGGTGACGCCATACAGTGGTGGCAGTTTCAGCTGGGCCATGCACTCGTTGAGCAGGATCGCCAGGGTATAGGCTTCTTCTCCGGTGGAGCAGCCGACGCTCCAGGCCTCCAGTGGGCGCTGTCGCAGCTGCTCACGGGACCGGGTCATGACATAGTCCGAGACCAGCCGGAAGGCATCGGCATCCCGGAAAAACCGGGTTTCCTGCACGGTGAGCCGGTCAACCAGGGTGGACCATTCCGCCACCGCTTCCGGCCCTGCCACAATCTTCTCGTAATACGCCTGAAAACTGCCGCATCCGATTTCCCGCATGCGAATACCGATGTTGGTTTCCAGGAAAGACTTACGTTCCCGGCCGAGGGTCATTCCGGTCCGGTGTTCCAGCAGGGCTTTCCACTGGTGAAACTGCGCCTCGTCCATGTCTGGAAACGGGCGCAGTGCCCAGTGGGCGGAGCCTGGAGCCGGGTTGCGAGGTACGTCAGCCATAAACCCTCATCGCCCCTGGCAACGGTGGTCAGCTGACCACCGGTACGTGACGATCGTCCTCGTGCTCCGGAATCTCGGCATGGTCTTCTTCCGGCAGGGTAAAGCCAGCTACTGAAGACCGCAGCTCGGAAGCCATCTCCGCCAGGTTTCCGATAGACCGCGCCGTGGCGTTAGTACCGGACGAGGTCTGGGAAGTGATTTCCTGGATGACGTTCATCGTGTTGGAGATGTGGGCCGCCGACGACGCCTGCTGGCGGGCTGCGTTGGAGATGTTCTGGATCAGTTCCGCCAGGCTCATGGATACGTTTTCGATTTCTTCCAGAGCAACACCGGCGTCCTGGGCCAGACGTGCACCACGCACTACCTCGGCAGTGGTGTGCTCCATGGAGATAACCGCTTCGTTGGTATCCGACTGGATCGTCTTGACCAGCGCCTCGATCTGTTTGGTCGCTGCTGACGAGCGTTCTGCCAGTCGCTGAACTTCGTCCGCAACCACCGCAAAGCCCCGGCCTGCGTCACCGGCCATGGAGGCCTGGATAGCAGCGTTCAGGGACAGAATGTTGGTCTGGTCCGCAATGTCGTTGATCAGCGATACGATGTCGCCGATTTCCTGGGAAGATTCACCCAGGCGCTTGATCCGCTTGGACGTTTCCTGGATCTGCTCACGGATGTTATCCATGCCGCGGATGGTGTTCTGTACCACTTCGGCGCCTTTCTTGGCGATGGCAACCGAGCGCTCCGCAACCGCGGTGGATTCGGCGGCGTTGGAGGATACCTGGTCAATGGACACGGCCATTTCGTTAACCGCAGCGGAGGCTCCGGCAATTTCCTGAGCCTGGTGCTCGGACGCGTCCGCCAGCTGCATGGCGGTGGCCTGGGATTCCTGTGCGGCACCGGCAACCCGGACCGCAGTACCCCGGATGGCCTGTACCAGGCCCCGCATCTGGTCAATCGCGTAGTTGATGGAGTCAGCGATGGCACCGGTAAAGTCTTCGGTTACGGTAGCCTCAGTAGTCAGGTCACCGTCAGCCAGGTCGGCCAGCTCGTCCAGCAGTCGCAGGATCGCGTTCTGGTTCTGCTCGTTCTGGGCCTGGGTCTGAGTCAGGCGCTCCTGGGCGGCGCGGTACAGGATCACACCGATTGCAACAACAGTGGCAACCATCAGTGCCAGAATCAGGTAAGCCAGCAGGGGACCCATGAGGCGTGAGCCTGCCTTGGCGAAGCCGTCCGCCAGTTTGGAGATTTCCTGCAGCAGCAGCTGTGAGTTCTGGAAGATTTCGGTGGATGCGTTACGCACATGGTAGAGGTCGGGAGATGCCCCAAGAATGGCGTCGATGTTCTGGGAAACAAACTGGAACAGCTCTTCTACCGCTTCCAGGCCATAGCGGGCTTCTTCGATATCAATGCGGGAGATGTTTCTGGCCGCATCGCCCTGCAGCTGACCCTGAAGCACGCGGCCGAAGTCGGTAGCGTCGCGACCAAACCGGTCAGCGGCTACAACGGCGTCTTCATCGCCTGACAGTACGCTGTTTACCGCCCGGGCAATACGCTCTGCCAGCAGGGACTGACGCTGGGCCAGGGCGACCTGATCCGCCGGAGCGTCGTTATCCAGCAGGACCGACACGATATCCCGGTACTCAACCTGCAGCCGGGGAATGGTCTCGTTCAGGGTACGGGCTACCTGGTGCAGCGCCAGTACGTCGTCACGGGTGTTCACAATGCTGTCAGCGCTGGTTCTGACCGTATCCCAGTAGGGCTGAACGTTACTTTCCGCAGCCAGGTCGCTGGCCGGAAGGCCGGTCTCGGGATTCCCCTCGAGGATGTAGCCCCACAGCTCCGCAAACTCATTACGGCTGGTTTGCAGGCGGGCGAAGGCCTCGCTGTTACCGTCCGCAGCTTCTGTCGCGTTACTGGTGATCTCCTGGGAAAGTACCCGAAGTTCGCCCGCGTAGGAGATGTATTCCTGATCGTGGCGGCTGTTCTTGTTAATGATAAACAGCACAGCAACGAGCAGCACGGTAAGTACGATCAGCGCTGCGACCAGGCCGGCGACAAGCTTGTTGGCGCCCTGTCCCATGCTGAATCTTCCGGCGTTGTTTTTCATCTTTGGCTCCCGGCCTCTCTTCTTTTTGGCAAATAGGTTTTGGAGGGTAAGGCGGCCAGCAAAGCCGGCGCGTCCGTAATTACTACCACTGTGACACATCCAGGAAGCGCTCATCATCGATTAGCGCAAAAGTTGAGAACACGTTCCAGATTTCGTCGTCACGGACATAGCCGCCCTGAACAAAGGGGCTCACCGCTTCATGAACGTCCCTGGAATCGGATACAAAACTGTCTTCGGCGAAGTACTGCATGCCGGCTACATCGTCCACCACCAGCCCGGCGAAAATGTCATCCTGCTCCACCACCAGCACCCGCCGGTCCCGGCTGCTGCGGGAACTGCGGGGAAGGCCGAAGAACTGGGACAGGTCGATCAGAGGCAGGAGCCGCCCCCGGACGTTTGCAACGCCAAGCATGAAGGGACGAACCCCAGGCACATGGGTATACCTCGGCTGGTGCAGGATCTCGATCACTTCCCCCATGGGGGCGACAAAACGCTGGCCGGCCAGCATGAAGCCGATACCGTTCCAGAGGGTTACGGCTTCTTGCTGTTCCGGCAGGCCGGCCGCCAGGGACCGGCTTCGCCGGGCAATATCCGTTAACACGGCAAAGGGTGTGGCCTGAGCAGACATGCTTACTCCAACGGGCGCTTGATCAGGAAATAAGGCTGTTAATCGTGCTGATCAGGTCGTTCTCGTTCACCGGCTTGACCAGATAGCCTTTCGCGCCCTGGCGTGTGCCCCAAACCCGGTCAGTTTCCTGGTCCTTGGTGGTCACGATAACCACCGGGATGGAGGCCGTTTCCGGCGCCCGGGTCAGTTGCCGTGTGGCTTGGAATCCGTTCAGGCCTGGCATGACCACATCCATCAGCACCAGGTCAGGGTTTTCCGCCCGCGCCATGGCGACGCCGTCGGCGCCGTTATCGGCGGTCAGAACTTCATGTTTGTGTTTTTCCAGAATGGTGGAGATCTTCTTGATTTCGGTGGGGGAGTCGTCAACGATCAGAATGCGGGCCATGGTATCCTCGGTGGTTCTGTTTTTAGGACGGCGTCACTGTTCCGCCTGGGGAACATACTGGCGAATCGTGTTAAGCAGCTCGTCCTTGCTAAATGGTTTGGTCAGGTACTGGTCCGACCCGACAATGCGCCCCTTCGCCTTGTCGAACAGTCCGTCTTTGCTCGAAAGCATGATTACGGGTGTTTTGCGAAACGCTGAATTGTTCTTGATAAGGGCACAGGTCTGATAGCCGTCCAGGCGAGGCATCATGATATCAACGAAAATGATGTCTGGATGGGAATCGGCTATTTTCGCGAGTGCATCAAATCCGTCAGTGGCGGTGATTACCTCGCAGCCCACTTTTTTGAGCAGCGTCTCTGCGGTGCGACGAATGGTCTTACTGTCGTCAATCACCATAATTTTCAGATTTTCGAAGTTGTCATCCATTGTGCAACTGCCTTGCGCTCTGCGAGTGTCGGTGTTCAGAGAGTGGCTTTTTAACACACAAATTGAAGGTGTTCTATTAAGCCCCTTTATTTATAGGCTATTCGTGACGTGCGACAAAGTTTCCGTTTGTGTCCTATTGTACGGGCTCACAAATTCGCCGCTCCCGAACGCCAGAATTCCGGCACCCGTTGTGATGGCAGGTGCATTCGGACGTCTTGTACAATACCATCAAATCCAGCATAGCACCGTTCAATGAGTATTCTCTGTAGACGGGTTCCTGTTTTTCGCTAATTCACCGGGGGAGGCGTAATGACACTCAGAGTCGGCGTGGTAATGGATCCGATCCAGGATATTGCCTATAAAAAGGACACCTCTCTGGCGATGCTCTGGGCGGCCCGGCAACGGGGCTGGGAGCTGGCCTATATGGAACAGCCTGACCTGTATATGAGCGGTGGCCAGGCCCGGGCGCGGATACGCACCCTGGATGTGCGGATGGATCCTGCCAACTGGTATTCCTTCGGCCATGAAGATGATATTGCGCTGGGCGAGCTGGACGTCATCCTGATGCGCAAGGACCCGCCGGTGGACCGGGAGTTCCTGATGGCCACTTACATTCTTGAGGCCGCGGAACGCCAGGGTGCACTGGTGGTGAATCCGACCCAGGCCCTGCGGGACTGTAACGAAAAACTATTCGCCACTCAGTTCGAAGACTGTACGCCGCCGCTGATTGTCACCAGTTCAGCTGAGCGGCTGCGTGAGTTCCACCGGGAGCACGGTGATGTCGTCATGAAGCCAGTGGATGGGATGGGCGGGCAGTCCATCTTCCGGGTCAGGGAGAACGACTTCAACCTGGGTGTGATCGTCGAGACGCTGACCAACTATGGCGAGCGGCCGTGCATGGCGCAGAAGTACATCCCGGAGATTACCGACGGTGACAAGCGTATTCTGCTGATCGAAGGCGAGCCGGTGCCTTACTCACTGGCGCGGATACCTTCCGCCGGCGAGAACCGCGGCAACCTGGCGGCCGGCGGCCGGGGCGAAGGGCGGGAGCTGACCGCCCGCGACCGTGAGATCTGCGAACGGGTCGGTCCGGTGCTGAAGGAAAAGAACCTGATCTTCGTCGGCATTGACGTAATCGGTGATTACCTGACGGAAATCAACGTGACCAGCCCCACCTGTGTACGGGAGCTGGACAATGCCTTCGGTCTTGATATTGCGGGCCAGCTCATGGATGCCATCGAGCGTCGTCTGGGATAATAGTCTGGTTTTTTAATGACACTTTCCCGGAAGTTAACCTAATGGCAGCACAGGTCACGGCGAACGATCGCCTGATGTTTACACTGTTTGTGGCGCTCGCCGTTCATGCCGTGGTTCTGCTGGGGGTGACCTTCGCCCCCGAGCCGCCTGCTACCACTGCGTCCACCATGGAAATCACCCTGTCCCGTTTCGACGATGAAAAAGTGCCGGATGAGGCGGATTTTCTGGCCGCTACCCATCAGCAGGGCAGCGGTGATGCGGAAGAAAAACTGGAGCAGACAACGCCAGAGGTGGCCGAGGTGGATTCCCGTGAGGTGGCGCCTGTGCAGCCGGAGCCTGTCACGGTAACCGAACCGCAGCCTGAGGCAGAGCAGGAAGTCGTGCAGGCTCAGGCGCCGGCAGAGACCACGGTCACCGTGGAATCCCGGGAGGAGCCGCCGGAGCAACAACTGCCGGTGGCTGAGAAAAAGAGCCTGATGGAGCGCAGTCTTGAGATTGCCAGTCTGGAGGCCCGGCTGGACGCCCAGAAGCAGGCTTATGCCCGTCGCCCGCGGGTGACCCGGGTAACCGCGGTGTCGGCGATGCAGTCCTCCAGCGCCTGGTACGTTCGCAACTGGGTAGACAAGGTGACCCGGGTGGGGAACAGCAATTACCCGGAAGAAGCCCGCAGCCGGAGTATCTACGGTGACCTGCGTTTGCTGGTATCCTTGCGAAAGGATGGCACAATCAAGGAAGTCAGCATTCTGGAATCCTCGGGCAGCACGGTTCTGGACGATGCGGCCATCCGTATCATCCGCCTGGCTTCTCCTTTTGCGCCCTTCCCGGAGGAAATGCGTGAGAAAACCGATGAGCTTGAAATTATACGGACCTGGTCTTTCCAGCGTCGGGGATTGTCGTCGGGATGAGTGACCCGCAGGCGCCCCTTGAAAGCCTGAAAGGCCACTTTCTGGTGGCCTCCCCCTGGCTGGGTGACCCCAATTTCCAGGGTGGCGTCATTTATCTGTGTGACCACAGTGATGACGGCACCTTCGGCCTGTTGATCAATCAACCCCTGGACGTTTCCCTCGGCGAAATTCTCGAGCAGCTGGATATGGACGGGGAACACCTGGAAGCGCCCGTCTACGGTGGCGGCCCGGTCCAGCAGGAGCGTGGTTTTGTGCTGCATCCCCCCGGTGGCGACTGGCAGAGTACGGTGGCGGTCAGCGACCGATTACAGGTGACCACCTCCCGCGACATCCTCCATGCCATCGGTAACGAAACCGGTCCCGAGCAATACCTGGTGGCTCTGGGGTACGCCGGCTGGAGCGCGGGTCAGCTGGAACAGGAGCTGGCCGGCAACGCCTGGCTGACCTGTCCCGCGTTCGAGCAGATCCTGTTCGACGTGCCCTGGCAGGAACGGTATAAAGCCGTGCTTGCACAGATGGGTATTGATCCCGGCCAGCTGGATCAGTCGGTGGGCCATGCCTGAGCAGGCCGTCGAACAGATACTGGGATTTGACTTCGGCCTACGCCGCATCGGGGTCGCCTATGGCAATTCATTGACAGGAACGGCGCGGCCTGTGGCAATGATTCCCGCCCGGGATGGCATACCAGACTGGGTACAGATTGAACAACTGCTTGCCGAGTGGCAGCCCGATCGGGTGGTCGTTGGCCTGCCCCTGAATATGGACGGCACGGAAAGTGACATGTGTGCCCGCGCCCGCAAGTTCGGCAAGCGCATTCACGGCCGTTTCCACCTGCCGGTCGAGATGATGGATGAGCGCCTGAGCAGCTTCGAAGCCAAGGAGGCTGTACTGGCCCGGGGTGGCAGTAGCGACTTCGGCCGCCACGGTGTCGATGACTTGGCCGCGGTACTGATTCTCGAAAGCTGGTTCAATCACCAACGGGACCTGTCTCAGGACTCCACAACGGGAGAGTGATGTTTCATGACTGATTTACCCACCGTGCCAGCGCTGCTTGATCGGCTTGAACAGGCCCTTGGTGACTATTTGCAGGAGCGGAACATCCATCAGCCACTAATGGTCGGTATCCGTACCGGTGGCGTGTGGATCGCCAGCGAACTCCATCGGCGGCTGGGGCTGACCGAGCCCTGGGGGGAGCTGGATATCTCATTTTATCGGGACGACTTCAGCCGCATCGGCCTCAACCCCCGGGTCACCCCGTCCCATCTTCCGTTTGAGACGGAAAACCGTGACCTGGTGCTGGTAGATGATGTCATCATGTCGGGACGCACCATCCGCGCAGCCATGAATGAGCTGTTTGACTACGGCCGCCCCAGTTCCATTACGCTGGCGGCTTTACTGGATATGGGCGGACGCGATTTGCCGATCCAGCCCGATGTGTATGGCGAGCGGCTGAGCCTTTTGCCCACGCAGCGGGTGAAATTGAAGGGGCCGGATCCGCTGGTGATCGAGTTGCGTGAGGTAAACCCATAATGGCGGAAGAGCTCAACGCCCACGACCGCGCTTCCCGCCGTCTTCAGCTCACCGAAGACGGTCAGTTGCGCCACTTTATTACCCTGGACGGCCTCGACCGGGCCATGTTGACGGATATTCTCGACACCGCCGATTCCTTTATCGAGGTGGGTGAGCGGTCCATCAAGAAGGTTCCCCTGTTAAGGGGGAGCACAGTGGTCAATCTGTTCTTCGAATCCAGTACCCGCACTCGCAGCACCTTCGAGCTGGCAGCCAAGCGTCTGTCCGCCGACGTGCTGAATCTGGACATCAATACCTCCGCTACGTCCAAGGGCGAATCCCTGTCGGATACGCTGCTCAACCTGGAAGCCATGGCCAGCGACATGTTCGTGGTGCGCCATTCCCAGAGCGGGGCACCTCACTTTATTGCCGAGTCGGTTACGCCGGGGGTCGCCATCATTAACGCGGGGGATGGCCGTCATGCCCATCCCACCCAGGCCATGCTCGATATGCTCACCATCCGCCAGAACAAACAGCGGTTTGAGGGCCTCAAGGTCGCCATCGTGGGGGATATTCTCCATTCCCGGGTAGCTCGCTCCCAGATCCGCGCCCTGCACACCCTGGGGGCTGCTGAAGTCCGGCTGATTGCCCCTGGCACGCTGTTGCCGGCGGACGTGGACAGTCTGGGTTGTACTGTTGAATACGACATGAAAAAGGGAATGGCGGATCTGGATGTGGTGATCATGCTGCGCCTGCAAAAGGAGCGTATGGAGGGTGCCTTGCTGCCCAGTGAGCGGGAATTTTACCGGCTGTACGGACTGGATACAGAAAAGCTGGCCCTGGCCAAGCCGGACTGTATTGTGATGCACCCGGGCCCTATAAACCGGGGTGTTGAGATCGAGTCCGCGGTGGCGGACGGACCGCAGTCGGTCATTCTCAATCAGGTGACCAACGGGATTGCGGTACGCATGGCGGTCATGTCCATGGCCATGAGCGGACAGGTGGAAGAGCGTGCGGCCCGGGCCCGACGGCAGGAGGTGGGCCAGTGAGTGCCAGCCTGAGGATCGAAAATGCGCGAATGATCGGTGAGGATGCCCCGGTTCATCTGCTGGTACAGGGAGGTATTATCCAGCGTATCAGTCCGGAGCCCATCACCGACCCGGTGGAGCGGGTTATTGACGCCACTGGCCTGACGCTCCTGCCGGGCTTTGTGGATCTCTGCTGTAACCTGCGCGAACCGGGCAACGGCCAGAAGGGCAATATCGCCTCCGAAACCCGGGCAGCGGCCCGGGGCGGTTTTACCACGGTCTGTGCGTCACCGGACACCTCACCGGTAAACGATTCGGGAGCCGTCACCAACCTGATCTGCGATGTGGCCCATGCCGACGCGGCCATTCGGGTGCTGCCGGTCGGTGCCGCGACCCGGGGGCTGGCGGGAGAGCTGCTCAGTGACATGGTGGGACTAAGCCGGGCCGGCTGTGTAGCCTTCAGCAATGGCACCCGGGCCATGGCCAATGCCCGTATCCTGCGCCGCTGCATGGCCTATGCCCGTACCTTTGATCTTACGCTGATGCTGCAACCCATCAACCGTGCCCTGGCCGCTGATGGCTATGCCCATGACGGCAAGGTAGCCGCCCGGCTGGGCCTGTTGGGTGTTCCGGAGGTGGCTGAGACCACGGCGGTGATGGAAATGCTGCTGCTGGCCGAGGAAACCCGCGTACGCCTGCATCTGGGGCAGCTGTCCTGCGCCCGAAGTGTTGAAATGGTGGCTTACGCACGGCGTCACGGCGTTGCAGTGACCGCTGATGTGGCAATGCATCAGTTAATGTTCACCGAGGAGGCCCTGTCCGGATTCGAGAGTCGCTATCACGTGGTGCCTCCATTACGTACCGAGGCTGACAGGAAGGCCCTGATCAGAGGCGTGGAAGAGGGCGTGATTGACGCCATTGTCAGCCAGCACCAACCCCATGATTCCGCCGCCAAGCAGGCGCCCCTGGGGGAAACCGAACCCGGGCTGTCCACTGTGGAAAGCGTGTTCTCCATGGGTCTGTCCCTGGTGGCCGCAGGCGAGTTAAGCATGGAGTCATTGCTGAAGGCCCTGACCGAAGGCCCGGCCGGTGTGATCGGTGTCGATAGCCGTTTGCAGCAGGGGGCTGCGGCCAGCTTCAGTCTGTGGGACTTGCAGGGGCAGTGGCAGGCATCGCCGGAAACCCTTTTGTCCAGGGGTGGACACGTGCCGGTTCCGGATCAGCCATTGACTGGAGTACCTCACTGGACGATTGCCGAAGGCCGGATTGCCTACCGGCTGGAATAGATCCGGCTATCGGTTCCGGCTCTGTTTCGGTTCCATTCTCACAAAAAAAGCGCCGTGCCGTGAGGCAGGGCGCTTTTTTCTTGCTTCGCGATCCGTTTTTTACAGCTTCGGACCTGCTGCCACGATGGCGTCAGAGACCTCAAACTTCTTGAAGTTCTCTACGAACTGAGCGATCAGCTCTTTGGCCTTGGCATCATACTCTTCCTTGCTGGCCCAGGTGTTGCGCGGGTTCAGCAGGTTGCTGTCGACACCGGGTACCGCCTTGGGAACGGACAGGTTCAGGTCCGGCAGGTGCTCGGTTTCGGCGTTATCCAGATCACCGTTCTGGATGGCGGCGATAATGCTGCGGGTGGTGGGAATGCTGAAGCGCTCGCCAACCCCGTAAGGACCGCCGGTCCAGCCAGTGTTGACCAGGAATACCTTGCTGCCAAATGCTTCCATCCGCTTCATCAGCAACTCGGCATAAACGCCGGCCGGCCGCGGGAAGAACGGCGCACCAAAGCAGGTGGAGAAGGTGGACTTCAGCTTGGAGGAAGAACCCATCTCAGTAGAGCCCACCAGTGCAGTGTAGCCGCTCAGGAAGTGATA
>JAJUHY010000199.1 GCA_029265735.1 Marinobacter segnicrescens
ACCTTCGGAGAGACCTCCATGTCAGAGGACTGGGTCGAGGGCGTGACCGCGTTTAATGAAAAGCGCAGGGCGCAGTTTTCCGGACGGTGACAATCTGATGATCGTCCTTTTAGCCGAGGTGAATTGCCGTCAGTAGTGGTGCAATAGTCTCGGCTCCTGCAAATAAGCGAGCAGTGTTGTGCCGGTGTGAATCGCCGGCATCCTCCAAACCGGATTTCATAACAAGAGAAATAACCATGAGCGTGATCGAACTGAAAGTCGAAGATGGTGTTGCCATCATCACCCTGAACCGTCCGGAGGCGAAGAACGCCATTAACCAGGCGGTTGCCGAGACCATGGACAAGACCCTGGATGAGCTCGAGTCCCGGGACGACGTGCGCGTACTGATTCTGACCGGCGCGGGCGGCTCCTTCTGTGCCGGTATGGACCTCAAGGCTTTCGTGGCCGGTGAGAAGGTCATCACTGATGAAAAAGGCTTCGCCGGTTTCGTACAGGCGAAGCTGAGCAAACCGGTTATTGCCGCTATCGAAGGCTATGCCCTGGCCGGTGGCTGCGAGCTGGCCCTCAGCTGCGACCTGATCGTCGCCGCCAACAATGCCAAATTCGGCCTGCCGGAAGTGAAGCGTGGTCTGGCAGCTGGTGCTGGCGGCCTGCTGCGCCTGCCCCGTCAGGTGCCTTACCGGGTGGCCATGGAGCTTGCGCTGACTGGTGATATGGCGGACGCCCAGCGGATGTATGATCTGGGGCTGATTAACCGTCTGGTCAGTCCTGGTGAGGCTCTGGCTGGTGCCCTTGAACTGGCCCGTGCCATCGCGGTGAATGCGCCCATGTCACTGAAGGCAACCAAAGCTGTCATTGCTCAGCAGCAGGACTGGTCGCTGGATGAGATGTTTGATCGCCAGGCTGAAATTATTGAGCCGGTGATGAAATCAGAAGACGCCATTGAAGGCTCCCGGGCCTTTGCCGAGAAGCGTGCTCCAGTCTGGAAGAATCGCTGAGATATCCACTGCCGGTAGCGGGGCAGTTAGTAAACAAAAGGCCCGCTTATGTTGCGGGCCTTTTGCTGTAAGCGGCATTACTGGCTGATGGGGTGTTTTTTCAGCTCCAGCCGGCCCAGCTGGTTACGGTGCACTTCATCCGGGCCATCGGCAATCCGCAGGAAGCGGGCCACTGCGTAGGCCGCTGCGATGCCATGGTCGTTGATCACGCCAGCGCCGCCATGGGCCTGCATCACCCAGTCAATGACCTTGCAGGCCATGGCCGGTGCCGCGATTTTGATCATGGCGATTTCGGCCTTGGCCACCTTATTGCCGACGGTATCCATCATGTAAGCGGCTTTCAGCGTCAGCAGACGAGCCTGCTCAATGGCGATCCGGGACTCGGCAATCCGCTCCAGAGTCACGCTCTGGGTTGAAACCGGCTGTCCGAACGTCACCCGCTGCTGGGTGCGCCGGCACATCTGCTCCAGCATCCGCTCTGCAAGCCCGATCAGACGCATGCAGTGGTGAATGCGGCCAGGCCCGAGACGTCCCTGAGCGATTTCGAAGCCGCGGCCCTCGCCCAGCAGCATATTGCTGGCCGGAACCCGCACGTTGTTGAATTTCACTTCGGTCACCCGGTCCAGAGTGTCATAACCGAACACCGGCAGGGGCCGGACAATCTCGACGCCCTCGGCATCGCGGGGCACGATGATCATGGACTGCTGTTTATGGCGATCCGGGTTGTCCGGGTCGGTTTTGCCCATAAAAATGAACAGCGCGCAGCGGGGGTCCGTGGCGCCGGAACTGAACCATTTGTGACCGTTGATCACATACTCATCGCCGTCGCGGGTAATGGACGACTGAATATTGGTGGCGTCACTGGATGCGACCGCCGGCTCTGTCATCGCAAAGCAGGAGCGGGTCTTGCCTTCCAGCAGGGGCTCCAGCCAGGTTTTCTTCTGCTCTTCAGTGCCATAACGGGCCAGAACTTCCATATTGCCGGTGTCCGGCGCACTGCAGTTGAACACTTCCGGAGCGAAGGCGACGCGGCCCATCATTTCACAAAGAGGCGCATACTCCAGGTTGGTCAGACCCGCCCCGTGTTCTGATTCCGGCAGGAACAGGTTCCAGAGTCCGGATTCCCGGGCAATGGCTTTGAGTTCTTCGAGTTTGGGGGAAACCTTGAAGGGCCCAAGGGTACGGATTTCTTCCAGAACGGCAGCTTCGTTGGGATAAATGTGTTCGTCCATAAAAGCTTGCAGCTGCTTTTGAAGCTTCTGGACCTTTTCACTGTATTCAAAGTTCATGGGTGCTCCTCACCTGTCAGGCATCTGATGAGGCTGACACCACTGTCATGGCCTGTCTTGCGTCAGGACGCTATCCGGGTAGCTCCGGTAATGCCTCCGATTAGAAACCCTGGATGAGTTGGGTATTATCTGCTGATCCCCAGCTCCCAAGTTGCACTGCATCAATTTGAAAAACAATGCAAAATCCGTGGACTGTAACTAATGGGAATGCTTCCGTGTGATAGCATCTCTAGCCCTGCAGGCCGCCTGCTTCCGTCCTTTTTTATTGAAGTAAAAAGACGATGCTCCTGTTACCCACTCATCGATGTGCTCATGAGATACGAGTCCTGAAAGGCCGGACTCTCTGTGTGCTGTTTGCTCTGATTATGGGAGGGTGCAGCTATCACCCCGGGCCTGAACCGGTCGCGGAACGCGAGACCCTTATTCACTCGCCGGTTGAGGCGGCGACTGATGTAACGGGGTCCTCCGTATCCGATAGCGAGACAGCGCAGACGCCCGCGCCAGCCCCGAGGCCACGCAAGCGTCTGGGCCTGCCGCCTGCGCCCAAGGACGAGGAGCTTAACCTCGAGCCTGCCCGGGCAATCATGATCCGGCTGCCCAGCGCGCCATGACCACCGGCTCATTTCTGTCTCCGCCTAGCCGAAAGGCATCCCGCGCGTTTGGATGGTCGGCATTTATGCTCGGCCTACTTTGCCTGTACCTGATTCCAGAAATCATTTTTAACGCCAAACTGGTCTCCATTGCCGGCGGTCGTATGATGGCAGAGGAAGACCTGCGCGCAGTGGAACTCTTTGGTCGTGCCATCTCCGGCGTTGGGGTGACCTTGCTGATCGCAGACTGGCTTATCCGGGGCCGAAGTGGCTGGTTCAGCTCGCTGTTTAAACTGGCTGCTGTCGCCGTGGTGGTGTGGCCCGTGGTGTTTTTCGGGCAGAAGTGGCTGGTGGATGCCTGGCTGATCGACCCTTCGACACCTGAGCAGCGCCAGCAGGCCGTAACCAGTCAGCTGCTGAAGGCGAGTCTGGCCCATCACACAATCGCCATCGAGGGGGTAGCGCAGCAGGACGGCGAGGTGATGACCGCTGCCGAAATGACCTTCCTGACCAGCTTTGGCGCACTGGTCTATCTGGACGACCGGCTTATTGAGTCGATTGACGCCCAACGCAGCGCCATTGCCCGCCAGTACGTCCGCGCGCGGGCTTACGGCGACTTTGACAGCCATTACGAGAAGTATCAGGAACTCCGGCAGAGCGTGCGGCAAGGGTATCAGGACTATCTCGCCGTCAATGCCCGGTTTGAAACCGAAATCGACGGCATTGATGCCAGGGTCGATCGTTTGTGGGATCAGGCGGAGCAGCGGGTGAGCGATGGCTGGAGTGAGTACCAGCGCTCCTTGTCGGCCCTCGATCAGCAGTCACAGCAACTGGCGCAACAGATGGCGCCCCGGCTCTATCAGTACTTCGATCGCTGGAATAACTGCCGCACGGACAACTGTCGCAATAATCTCGATAACCGCTACCGGCAGGACATGGAAAAAACGCCTCTTGGTTACGTCAGCCCGGATTATTGGCTGATTGAGAAGGAGGTCTCCACCGCTGAAAACCTGCTCAATACCGGAGTGGCCGCCATCCTCTCCGGCGGTGTGACCCTTGCGGCCCAGGGGCTCAACAAGATAACCGGCGGTGACGGTGGCTGGAAAGATAAAACCTATTCCTACACCAGTGACGTCAGCCACTACCAGCGACGCATCCGCGACAGGCTTAATGTCAGGTTCCAGGAGCGGTCAGGCTATCCGGCGAATATCCAGAGTTTCAGTGAGTTCCGCCTGCGCCCTGAAACTGGTCAGAAAATCGTTACCTGGGGTCGTCAGAATGGTCTGGAGTTGCCCGCAGGCTGGACCATGGCCCAGAAATCCGTGTTTCGTCAGCGAGCCGCCAACTACCTGAATCAGCAGGTGCGGGCAGGCTGGTACCAGAAGGCAGGCCTTGATAAAGACCTGGTTCCTGGAATGACCTGGGACGAGTACCAGCGTAGCAATGCCGTCCAGCGCAGATTGCGGGATGCGATGGGACCCTATTACGTGAACGGCATGAGTGCCGACTGGAACAATGCGGAATTCAAGCGGCGGGTCGTCGACCCGGGCGCCGACCGTAAGGCCAGCGACCTGCTGAAACAGATCGAAGCCCAGGCCGAAACCTTCGCCGATGGCCAGCCGAACGAAGATCTTGGCAAGCGTGCCCTCAGAGCGACCCTGATTCCGCCAATTTCGATGACCCTGTCACTGGC
>JAJUHY010000015.1 GCA_029265735.1 Marinobacter segnicrescens
TAACCCGCAAGCAAGACTTCTGGGTATCCCCGATTCGCTACGATGCATCCACCAGCCGGTTCCAGGTGATCGTCAGCTTTCCCCTGCCGCTGGACGAACCGAACAACGGCGTAGAAGGCGTATTGTCCATCGGGCTTGCCGTCGAAGAAGCCCTGAAAGGCGACAGCGATTAAGGCGGGCCTACCTCGCAGGCCAGCACCAGCGCCCAGAACTCCGAGAAATCATTCACCACCACATCCGGTTTATCCGGATGTTTGTGGGTGCCCGGAAAAATCCGGTTCAGCCAGGGCAAATCCCACTGGGCGCCGTTAAAGAATACCGCCGTCATCCCTGCCCGCTTGGCCGCAATCACATCCGTGGTGGAGTCTCCCACGTACCAGACGCCGGCTGGCTCAATTTCCGAATGCGGGCAATGCTGATGGCGGTAGCCAGCTATCGCTGTTTGACTGAACGCCAGGCCACCGCCGAGATTATCGTTGCCAACAAAATGGGCCAGACCAGACTCCAGGCGCTGTGAACCATGGAGCCAGGCCAACCTGGCACCGATGCCTCCCGGGGCCAGGGCAAAAACCAGAACAGCACCAGGCTGCTGATCGTCGCCAGCCCCCAACCCAACCACATAAAAACGGGGTTATTGCCTGTGCCGACAGCGGTGCGTTGCACCCATAAAAAGCGCCAGACCAGCAGCATGGTGGCGACAGCGCCGGCACTCATCAGTGCAGGCAGGTACGGGGCCAACGCAAACTCGAAATTCTCCGGCTTGAGCAACTCTTTCATCGCCAACTTACTGGCGGCACCGCTGGTATACGGCAAGCCTGAAAGCGACAGGCCCGGCAGCGCTACCAGCACCCAGAGTAGCCACTGGCCACTACGGCCTGCCGGCAACGCCATGGCAGTGGAGAGAAAAAGACTGCCTTTGGCCAGGCCGTGGTGCAGTACATACAATCCGATCACCGCAAACAGCGGGCCCGCATACTCGGCATTGGCCAGCGCCGCGCCCACCATCAGTGTCATCAAACCCATCTGGCTAATGCTGGAATAGGCCAACACGGCTTTCGGGCGCCGGTGGCGAACACCCAGCACAGCACCACCCAGGGAACCGACAGCGCCCAGGATCACCAGCACATTGCCCCAGCCCGGCAACGACACCTCGCCAAACGGCAAAGTGACCAGCCAACCCAACAGGCCGGCTTTAATCATGGCGCCACTGAGCACGGCACTGGCTGGCGTCGGCGCGACCGGGTGCGCCAGGGGCAACCAGAAATGCAGCAAGGGCAAGCCCGCCTTCACCCCGAACCCCGCCAACAACAGGAACATGATCAACCAGCGCCGGTCGGCCTGCGCCACGGCGGCAGGCAGATCGGCCAACAAGCCGCTGTCCGCCTGTTGCACAGCCATCAGCAGGCCGGTCAGAATCGCCATCTCCCCCGCTACCGCCATAGCCAGGTACACGCGGCCAGCGCGGTTGGCCTCCTTCGAACCTTCATGAACCACCAGGCCGTATCCGGCAAAGGTCATCAGGGCGAAGAAACTGTAGAAGCTGGCAACATCCTGCGCTATCACCAAGCCCAGGTTACCCGCCAGGGTCAGGGTCCAGAACACACAGAAACGCCGCAGGTAATGCACCTTCAGATAGCCGACAGCGAAGACACCGGCCGCCAGCCAAAGCGTTGCCGTCAGAACCAGAAATACCTGGCGCAGCTCATTCAACCCCCACAGGCCGCCTAACAGTAGCCCCGGCAGTTCAAGGGACGCGTCTGGCCCCAATGTCAGGCCTGCCAACAAGGCGGGCAAGGGCAACACGGGCAAACAGTAGCGATAAGCCTGCTGCCAATCGGGGCGCAGCGCCAGTAGCAACGAGGCCAGCGGCAGGATAATCGCCAACAACAGCAAGAGGTTTGACGCAAACATCACAGCGCCACCTCCCTTGCCACAATCAACTCAGCCCAACTCAGGGGGCTGAACGGCAGGTTGGCGATCAGCCCGGCTACCAGCATAAGAGCGGCAGTAATTAACGGTGGCCATAGCAGCCAAGCGCTGGTTTCAAGGCGTCCCCAACGGCGCTCGTGGGGCCACGGCTCGCACTGTTCGGCAAACCAGAGCCGGTGCAGTATCGGGAGAAAATACGCCGCATTGAGCAGACTGCTGATCACCAACACCGCTACTACCCAATCCATACCGACCGCGAGTGCACCGCTGCCCATGGTCCATTTGGTAATAAACCCCGCCAACGGTGGGGCACCAATCATGCCAAAGGCGCCCAGGGTAAACGCCACCGAAGTGCCCGGCATGCGTTTGCCTGCGCCGTCCAGTTCATCGATGCGGTGCACTCCGAGAGTTTCAGCGTAATTCCCGGCGCAGAAAAACAGGGTGATTTTCATGATGCCCTGATGCACCAAATGCACCAGGCCACCGGCCACGCCCACGGGCCCGAGCAGGCACAACCCCAGCACGATGTAGGACACCTGGCTAACCGTTGAAAACGCCAGCCGACGTTTCAGGTCAACCTGGTACAAGGCACGGGTGGAGCCATAGATAATGGTGAAGGCTGCCACGACCGAAAGCCCGGCCAGCAGCCCCATGTCTTTGGCCGCTTCCAACCCGTAGATCTCAAAGACCACGCGGATAATGCCAAAGGCACCGGCTTTCACCACCGCCACGGCATGCAACAGGGCACTGACCGGTGCCGGCGCTACCATCGCCTGGGGCAACCAACCGTGGAATGGCACCAAGGCTGCTTTTACCCCCAGTCCGACCATCATCAGCACGAAAATGATCGCCAGAGGCCCCCGCATTGATGGGGCAATGTCTGAGAAGTAGCCCCCTTCCTGGAACCTGAGATCCCCCACAAGACCGTGCAACCAGGCAATGGCAAACAGCAAAACCGCGCCACCGGTAAGGGTGTAGATAATGTAGTTACGCCCGGCCCTCAGCGCTTTGGTCGTGCCACGATGTACCACCAGCGGATAGGTGGACAGGGTGAGCATCTCGTAGAACAGAAAGAAGGTGAACAGGTTGCCCGCCAGGGCAATACCCATGGTGCTGGCCACACACAGACTGAAGAACCCGAAGAACCGGCTCCGGTTCGGGGAGTCCTCGAGATAGCCCACAGCATAGATAGTGGTCAGTAACCACAGCAGGGCAGACAACCCGGCAAACAACATCGACAGCGCATCGGCCCTCAGCACGAATTCCACACCGGGTAGCATGGTGAACGCGGCCTCGTACTTGCACCCCTGGGCCACACCCCAGATCATCACACCCACCAGGGCAATCTTCAGAATGGCGGCTGCCAGGTTAATGATAGTTCTCAGACGATGCCCTTTCTCCGGCAGTGCGAACAGAACCACCGACGCCAGCAACGAGGTCATCAGCGCAAAGACCGGCATTAACACGCTCAGGTTCATGAGCCGGCCCCCTCAAACGGCAGTGACATCACCGACAACACCGGCTCCGCCACCAGGCCAAGGCCAAGCGACAGCAACGCCAGAATCATCGGTATCACCTCCAGGCTCCTGGACGGGTGATAGAACTGGTCAGTGTCTGTCGCTTCAATGAACGACGCCCGGTAAACCCGGAAGACATAGGCGGCAGAAAGCAAACCTCCCGCCAGCAGAACCCCCAGCCACCACCATTGGCCGCTGGCCAGACTGGCCTGGAGCAGCAACCATTTGGCGGCAAAGCCCCCGGTAGGCGGTAGCCCCATCAAAGACACGCCAGCCAGGCCAAAGGAGAACAGCGAGAACGGCAGGAACCGGCTGACACCCGCCAGAGCATCCACCCGGTTACTGCCTACCGACATGATCAGGTTGCCTGCGGCCAGGAACATCGCTGCCTTGGCCAGGGCATGGCTGACCACCTGCAGGGTAATGCCCTGTTGCGCCTGTTGGGAGATGGCGTCGGTGACGCCCCAGGTGAGCGGGAACAGCAAAAACAGATAGCCAATCTGCGCCACGGAGGAATAGGCAACCACCTGTTTCAGTTTGGCCTGCCGGAACGCCAGCCAGCTACCCCAGATAACCGCCAAACTACCCAACACGCCTATCAACTGAGCCAGGGCATAGCCACCCAGGTCGCCGCCGAGGTCCAGCCAAAGCCTGGCTGCAATGTAGAACGAGGCTTTGACCACTAACGCAGACAACAGCGCACTGACCGGCGACTTGGCGATGCCATGGGCCGGCGGCAACCAGCCATGCATCGGGAACAGCGCGGTTTTCAGGGCCAGGCCCAGCAGCATCAGGATCAGGGGGAAAGTCAGGTTCGACTGGGCACCACCGTTACTCACCAGGTCTGTCACCCCTGCCAACGACAGGGTACCAAACTGGCCGTAGATCAGAGCCACACCCAGCAGATACGCCAGGGAACCCAGCAAAGCCGCCATCAGGTAGCGAATGGCAGCCCTGAGTGCGTCCGCCTGGCCTCCCAACGCTACCAGCCCCACGGCGGCAAGGCTGATCAACTCCAGCCCCACATACACATTGAACAGATCACCGCCCAACCAGACCGCATTCAGCCCGGCCCACAGAAACCAGAACAGCGGCCAGAAATACCGGTTCCACGGCTTGTCAGGGTCCAGGTAGATGCTGGCGTGCCAGCCGCAAGCGGCCGCGACCAGGGCCGTCAGCAACACAAAGGTTACCGCCAGACCATCCACCCGCAGTTCAATGCCCATTGGCGCCTGCCAACCGCCGAGCAGGTAAAGAAACTCGCCGTCGCTGGCCACGGCGGCCCACAAGCCCAGAGACACCAACACCTGCACCAGGATGCCAAGCCAGGTCACCACCCGGCCTTTGCTGAAATCCAGCAACAGGGTCAGCACCGCCCAGGCCAGGGGTGTGAACAACAATCCCGCCATTAACCACAAGGTCATTCGGGAGCACCCTCCCGGTTCACAGCCCGAGCCTTGGGCCTGACATTTTCCCGGGCCGGCTCAGCCAGCGTAGTCTGGCCTGACAAATGGTAGTACCGGCGGATTAACACCACGGCCAGTGCCGTCGCTGCGATAGCCACCACTATGCCCGTGAGCACCAGGGCCTGGGGCACAGGATCTGGCTGACCGTTGCGCTGGGCGAGACCAACCATGATCAGGAAGACGCCAGAACCGATCAGGTTAAACGCCATCAACTTGCGCAGCAGGTGCTGCAGGCGCAGAAACCCGAACAGACCAATACCACACAAGGCAACGCCAGCGAATGCATACAACAGGGCCGAGGTCATCCGCGCTCCCTTTCTTCCGGCTCTACAGCGTCGTTTACCGGTGCCGACACAAACAGAGCCAGCAATACCATCGCAATGGAGAAGGTCAGCACGGTTTCGATGACCAGAATCAAGGGTTTGTTAAAGGCTTTCGGGTACGCGAGGAAGGCATCGCCGGCCAGGGCACTGGCCACCGCCACCAGAAGGAATACGGAAAAGCCTAGCGCCAGCCCCAAACGCAACAACACGCCGGGGCGCAGAAACTCCATGGGGGTCCCGCCAAGGCGCATCAAAACGCCCGACGCCGCCAACACGGCCCCGGCCTGGAACGCTCCCCCGGGGCGGTCGGAACCCGCCCACAACAGGTAGCCGGCAAGTACCAGCATCAGCGGCACAAACCAGCGCTGCAGGGCATACAACAAGGAATCTGAAGTGCGCAGGAGAGGATCTTCCAGGGACGTCGTTTTCGCCATGGAGATACCCGCAATGCCGGCGATGACCAACACGCCGATCTCAAGCAGCGTGTCGTAACTGCGAAAGTTCAACAGCACAGCGGTGATCGGATGCTCTACCCCACTGGCCTCCAGGTTCTCCACCAGCAGTCCGGGCAGGTCGACCGGCGCCTGGGTACCAGAAATGTGCCAGACCGTGACCATCAAGGCACCGGCAAAGGCCAGACACGCGGCGGCGAGGACGGTAACGCTAAAAAAACGCATCATCCCGACGCCCCACCCTGGTCATTGCCTTCACCACCGCAACGCCGGTTGTAGCCCAAATGCCTGGCCGCATCCAGCAGCAACACGCCGGTCAGGCCGGCACCGATGGCGGCTTCTGCCAGGGCAATGTCCGGGGCCTGAAGGCGAACCCAGGCCAGCGCCATCAGCAGACCAAAGGCTATAAACATCACCACCGCCCGAAACAGGTTTGCAGACCACAACACCCCGATCGCGGTCGACAACAGCGCCAGTACCAAGATGGAGTCCACCAGCCAGTCAATCATCAGCCGCCTCCTGAACCGCGGAATGCTCCGGGCGCACATGAACGGCGCGGGCAATCAGGTGCGCAGACGTTGCGCTGGCAGCCAAGGCTGCGGCCCAGATTAATACCATTTTTACGCCACCCGCCAGCGACGGTGCCAGTGGCAAAAGCGCCAGCACAATAAAGCCCAACCCGAGGTTGTCCACCTTGGTCAGGGCATGGATACGAGTCAGGGTGTCGGAGAATCGGAACAGGCCGAGGGTGCCCACGGCAAAAAACAGACAACCGAGAACCAACAACACCACCTGAACCGCAAACATGGCTGAATCAATCATGGTGGCCTCCGTCATCGTCCACCGGCTGTTCGATGCGCACCACCCGGGTCACAAACGCCACGATCGCAAGAACCGACAACACCGCCAGTGTCAGCGCCGCATCCATCAGTGCGGGCATGGATTGGGCGTAGGACAGCACCAGTAACAGGGCCACGCCGGTTGTGCCAAACAGTTGTGATGCCAACATCCGGTCCGCCGGCTCCGGCCCCCGCCAGATGCGGATCAGGGCAATCAACAGGGTCAGCAACAGGAACGCCGTAACGGCATTGAGTATCAGGGTCACTGCACCGCCCTCCCGATGTCGTCCAGGGAGAGTCCGAAAACCCGCGCCACCTGCCGCTCAGTCTCCCGCACGTCCTGCTCTACTGGCTCTCGGGTATCCAGGCAGTGCAGGGTCAATTGATCACCCTCAAGCAAAGCGCTCAGGGTACCGGGCATAAGGGACAGGGTGTTGGCCAGCAGCCAGCGAGGGCTGCCCTCGGGCAAGCGAAGGGTCAGGATAATTTCACCGGGGTGAACCGGCAAGGCCGGTGACAGCAAACGCCGGGTGACATCCAGACCGGCCGCCACCGAGCGGGTGAGAAAGTAACCGAGAAACGACAGCAGCCCAAGCGGCTGGAGGCGATAGCCGAATGGGGGAAACAGGCGTACCGACAGCCAGGCCACCAACGCGGTCACCCCCAGGCCAAAGCCAAGGGCAGACGTTTCACCGAGCGTTAGCGCCCACCAAACCACCAATAACGCAGCGCCACGAAGCAACAAACTGACGGGGGGTAACGATGGCGCTGACTGCATAGGGTCTCCTGTCCCGGGGTTCAACAGGGTCTTGGTTCGCTAACTCCCTGTTAAAGTTCCCAAAAGCCTAACACAGTCTGCCCGCCAGCCGGAAAACAAGCCCGGCCGGAAGCCGGGCCTTCGAATGGGAGGTTCAGAACGCCAGTCGCGCGCCGACCACCGCAAACCAGTCCTCGGTCCCGCCTCCACTGGCGCGGGCGAGATCAGCGGTATCGCCGTATTTACGTTCATGAACCACGCCCACATAAGGCGAGAAGGAGCGGTCGATCAGGTCGTAACTCAGCCGCAACCCGACTTCTGTGGAGTTGATGCCCTTACCCACGCCGATATCTCTGTCTTCCGAGAACGCCAGCAAGGTTTCAAACGTGGCTGAGACAATCCAGTAATTGGTGATCAACAGCTCGTACTCGGCTTCAAAGTCCACCGAGGCATCGCCCTCATCACTGACATACAGGTTGGTGTCGACCTCGAACCAGTAAGGCGCCAGGCCGGTCAGCCCAATCACGCCGTAAACCCGGTCCGGGCCCTCCGGTGTATCAATGCGAATACCTGCCTTGGCATCCCAGAACTCGCTGATCGGTGTCTGGGCCAAAAACTGGTTTTCCAGGGTTTCCCACGCGTTGTGAGCTTCCTCCCACTCCCCCGTGAACTGCCATCGAAACTTCAGTTCGTCACTGCCGTACCAGGCATCGGTTTCAATCACTGCCAGCTTTTCATCGGAGTCGCTGTAGCGGTACTCTAATTTTTCGGCACTGACACCCCAGAACGCGTTAACGCTGTGCGCATCAATTGCCTCGTCTGCCAACACGACGGCAGGACCCATCAGCGCCACAGCAGAAATCCGGGCGAGCCATGGGTTACACGTTTTCATGCGTCACCTCCCTTAGCCCGTGCATCGCCAGAGGCAACTTCCTCATCCGGACCGCCCTCAACCACAATCTTGCGGAACATGCCTGCCGCTGCGTGATAGGACAGGTGGCAATGGAACGCCCACTCACCCGGTGCATCCACCTCGGTTTCCATAAACACCGTGGTCGCCGGCGCCACGCTGATCACGTGCTTGATCGGATTCCACTTGCCTGCCCCGACATCGAGGATCGACCACATGCCGTGCAGGTGCATCGGGTGTGTCATCATGGTTTCGTTCACAAACTTGAACCGGACCCGCTCTCCGTATTGCAGCACGACCGGGTCGGCGTCTTCGTATTTCACGCCATTGATGCTCCACTCGTAGCGCTCCATATTTCCGGTCAGGCGCATTTCAATTTCGCGGGTCGGCTCACGCTCCTCATAGAGCGGGCTTTGAGCCCGCAGATCGGAGTAAGACAGGAACTTACCGCCATTGCTTGCCGTTGGCAGCAAGCCACTGCCGCTTGCGTAGAAGGGGTCTTCCGGCATGCCAGCGCCGTGGGCCGAATGATCCATGCCACCCTGACTCATGGAGTCGTGGTTCATGGACCCGTGATCCATGCTCCCGTGATTCATGTTGCCATGGTCCATGCCGCCATGATTCATCGCGCCGTGGTCCATATCACCATGGTCCATGTGGCCGGCCATATCCGCCATGGTCAGCATCGGCGCTTTGCGCAGCTCCGGGACGTCAGCCTCCATGCCGTCGCGGGGTGCCAGCGTGCCACGGGCATAGCCGGAGCGGCCCATGGACTCGGCAAAGATGGTATAAGCCTGTTCATCGCGGATGTGCACAATCACATCGTAGGTTTCTGCCACACCAATTCTGAACTCGTCGACGTTCACCGGCTGGACGTTATTACCATCGGCCTGGACCACCGTCATCTTCAAGCCCGGAATGCGGATGTCAAAGTAGGTCATGGCAGAGGAATTGATAAACCTCAGGCGCACCCGTTCACCGGGCTTGAACAGCCCCGTCCAGTTCTGTTCCGGCCCCTTACCATTGATCAGGCCGGTGAAGCCCTGCACGTCTTCAATATCCGCTTTCATCATGCGCATCTGCCCCCACATCCTGCGATCATGCAGGGTTGCCATAAAGCCTTGCTCACGGGATTCGGTAAAGAAATCCATCACCGTTTGCTGTTGGCGATTGTAGTAGTCAGGCGACGACTTCAGGTTCCGCATAATGCGATCACCGGAATGCGGGTGCTTATCGGTCAGTTGCACCACGTACTCGCGGTCATATCGGAACGGCTCCCGACCTTCGGGCTCTATGATGATGGCCCCGTAGGCTCCATTCGGTTCCTGGAAACCGGAGTGGCTGTGGTACCAGTAGGTGCCCGCCTGCACCACCGGGAATCGGTAGGTAAAGGTTTCACCCGGCTTGATGCCGGGAAAGCTGATGCCAGGCACACCGTCCTGTTCAAACGGCAGGATCAGGCCGTGCCAGTGTATCGAGGTTGTCTCTTTCAGGTTGTTGGTGACGTTGATCACCACGTCCTCGCCCTCCTTGAACCGGAGGGTCGGGCCCGGCGAGCTGCCGTTGTAGCCAATGCCTTCCTTAACGAAGTCGCCGGTATCAATTTTGACCCGGTCAACCGTCAGGTCATACTCCCCTGCCATACCGATGGCTGGCAAAACCAGCGCCAGGGCGACCGCTATCAGGCGTCCCGTCATATCTCTACTCCTGTTACTGTTGGAACCTTACGTCACCGTACATGCCTGCCTGGTAATGGCCGGGCACGTTGCAGGCGAATTCCAGAGTGGTGTCACCGGAAAAGCGCCAGATCAGTTCACCGCTCTGGCCCGGCTCCAGCAGTACGCTGTTCGGATCGTCATGCTTCATGGAGTGCCCGCCCCCCATATCCATTTCCATCATCTGGTGGTTGATGGTTCCACCCTGGATAACCCCGTGCTCCACCATCATGGCCATTTCTTCCTGATGGGCTTGGTGCATATCGGCCGTTCCGATATTGAACTCGTGAACCAACTGGCCGTGATTTTGAACCACGAAACGCACCACCTCGCCTTTCTGAATGTCGAGGGTTTCCGGCTCGTAGTAGTTGTCATACATAGCCACCGTGACGGTGCGAGTGGCTTCCGAAGCGTTTGCCGGTTCACCAATGGCAGCGCCAGAGCCGTATCCATGCCCGTGGCTGTGCCCATGGGTGCCGGCGCCAAAGGCGGTAGCAGAAAGTGACAAGGCGGCCGCCGCAGTAATGAACTTTGTTATTCTCATCAGAATGTCTCCTGTATTGTGACTGCTGGAATGCGTGCCGATAGTGCGCAACATTCCGATGCAGAGTGAACAGGCGATACCATGGCCCACCAACCTGAATTCTTTCTGAAAAAGCCGATGAATTGCTGTTCAGGCTGAATTCAGGCTACTGCGGCATAGTACTTCGGGGTACAACAGGAACCGCTGCAATCGAGGCGAGTGAGATGAGATTACTGTTGGTAGAGGATGACCGCTTATTGGCTGACGGCCTTTCACGTCAGCTCGAAAAATCAGGCTTCAGTGTCGATACCGCGCGAACAGCGAAAGAGGCTGGCATTCTCGGCTCACAGGAGAGCTATCGCGTGTGTGTGCTGGATCTGGGCCTGCCAGATGGCAATGGTTTGACGGTGCTCAAACAATGGCGCGCTCACCACATCGATTTTCCAGTGCTGATTCTGACCGCCAGAGGCGATTGGCAAGACAAGGTTGACGGCCTGAAAGCAGGTGCCGATGACTACCTGGCCAAGCCGTTCCAGACGGAAGAACTGGTCGCCCGCCTTAATGCAATCATCCGGCGCGGCGATGGACGTGTTTCCTCTACCGTTAAAGCTGGCCGGTTTGAGCTGGATGAAAACCGTCAGAGCCTGAAAATGCAGGATGGCACCGAACACTCGCTCACGGGTACCGAGTTCCGCCTGCTCCGATGCCTGATGAACCGCCCGGGGCATGTCTTTTCCAAAGACCAGCTCATGGAACAACTCTACAGCCTTAATGACAACCCGAGTGACAACGTCATCGAAGCCTACATCCGCCGATTGAGGAAACTGGTGGGCGCTGAAACCATTGCGACCCGGCGGGGCCAGGGATATCTGTTCAATGATGCCGAACACTAAACCCCTGTCCGTCAGAACCACCCTGCTAACGCTCCTGTTACCATCAGGCATTGTGTTAATGGCACTGGCGTGGGTCGTCCATGGCCTGTTGCTGGACCGCATGTCGCGGGATTTCGTGGAGGGCAGATTGCACGACGAAGTTGCCTTCCTGGAACTACAGGTGCGACAGTCCGGTGGCCAACTGGACGCCCTGCAGACCGGGGACTATTTCGAGGAAGTTTTCCACCATGCGTTCGCGCTTCATTCCCCCGCCATAACCACGATTTCTCCCGAGTCCTGGCGCCCCTTGCTGGAACCACTTCTGGATACCGAGCAGCAAGGGAGCATCCGGGTTCAGAATTCCGGAGCGGCCGGTGCACCATCAGACATCCTGGCTTATCGCCGACAGATTACGGTTGATGGCGTGCCCTATGTCATCATCGTGTCAGAAGACATGGACGCGCTCAGGTCCAGCCAGGCGGAGTTACACGCATGGACGGCCATCGTATCGATTCTGCTCATTCTGTTACTGGTTGCCGTCATCTGGGTTGGTATCGCCCTTGCCCTGAGGCCAGTGGCCTCGCTGCAGTCTGCGCTGACACAACTGCAGGGCGGCACCATTTCACGCATTGATGTTCGGGCGCCAGAAGAGTTCCGTCCCCTGGTGAACCAACTGAACCAGCTGCTGGATTCGCTGGATCAGCGCCTGGAGCGCTCCCGGGACGCCCTGGCCAACCTCTCCCACAGTGTCAAAACCCCCATTGCTGCGGTCCGCCAGATACTTGAGGACGACAGCCGCCCCCTGGATACAGCCTTAAGGGACGAAATGGCGCGCCGGCTCGGTGACATCGACAAACAGCTTGAAACCGAGATGCGCCGGAGTCAGTTTGCCGGGCCACAGGTTGGAAAAAGTGCATTACCCGTCAAGCAGGCCAGGGATTTGTTGTGGATGCTGGGCCGCTTGTACCCTGAAAAATCGTTTGAGCTGACGACGGATTTAACAGACGAACACCGCTGGCCGGTTGAAGAGCACGACCTGAGTGAAGTGTTCGGCAACCTGCTCGACAATGCCGGCAAATGGGCCACCCAAAGCATAGAGCTGTCACTCGGTGAGTCAGCAAACACCGTGAGGATGGTTGTGACCGATGATGGCCCGGGGGTCGCTGCAGCAAACCTGGATCACCTTGGCAGCCGAGGGCTCAGGCTGGATGAGCAAACACCCGGCCATGGCCTGGGGCTGGCCATTGTCCGGGATATCGTACAGCGCTATGGTGGCCGTATATACTTCAGCGATGGCGCAAAAGGTGGTCTGCGCGTTGAGGTTGATCTGCCGCGTAAATCTTAGGGGGCTGAAATTGAAAATAGGTGAGCTATCAAAGACAGCAGGCCTACCGGTAGAAACCATCCGCTACTATGAAAAAATCGGCCTGATGCCAGCGCCTGAGCGCAACACCAGCGGCTATCGCCAATACCGGCGTGATCACCTTGATCGATTGCTGTTCATCAAACGCTGCCGCAATCTGGACATGACCCAGGATGAGATACGGGAGCTGATTCGCCTGGCCGACCGGCCGGAGGCGGACTGCGGCGAGGTAGATGCCTTGCTTGCAAGACATCTGAACCATGTACGGGAGCGCCTCGCGGAACTGACCCGGTTAGAGCAGACACTGGAACGACTGCAAAAGGCCTGTTCTCGGGGGAGAACCGTCAGCGAATGCGGGATTCTGGATGGTCTTAACTCAGAAATCGGCCAACTTGAAAATAACCACCATGCTAACCACGTTCCCGGCACCCATGGAAAATAATCTCAGCTGAAGAGTTGACCCTGTAGCAACTTCAGGGTTTTCAATAGAGACAACCTGATTCAAAGGAGGTCTCTGATGGCATGCAGTTGTTCCGTACCGGAACCCCAAGGCCCGGCTCCCGGCTTTCGCAAAGCGCTCTGGATTGCCCTGTGGGTGAATCTCGCCATGTTCTTCGTGGAAGGCCTGGCAAGCCTTCAGTCCGGCTCCGTGGCACTCATGGCGGACGCCATCGACTTCTTTGGCGACAGCGCCAACTACCTGCTTTCCCTGAGTGTGCTGAGTATGGGCATGCTCTGGCGTGGGCGGGCGGCCTTGGTCAAAGGATTAACCATGGCTACCTTTGGGCTGGTGGTCTGGGGCCGTGCCATCTGGATGCTCCAGAGCGGCGTTACACCGGAGCCACTGACCATGGGGCTTGTCGGGTTACTGGCCCTGGCGGCCAACGTCGGTGTGGCGGTGATGCTGTTCAAGTTCCGGGAGGGTGATTCCGATATGCGCTCAGTCTGGCTTTGCAGCCGTAACGATGCCATCGGCAATCTGGCGGTGATGGGCGCAGCCCTAGGCGTATTTGGCACCGGCTCCGCCTGGCCGGACCTGATTGTGGCGGGCATTATGGGCACCCTGGCACTGACTGCCGGTATCAGCGTGGTTCGCCATGCCCGGTCAGACATCGCCAATGCCCGGGCAGCAAACCGGCTTACGCCCCGAACACCAAGGCAATCATCACCGGAATAAAACCGAGCGCAAACAGCGTACTGAGCAGGGTCGTACCGGCCGCCTGTCTTGGGGCTGCATTCAGTAAAGTCGCAATCACTACCGTGTTGGCGGCAATCGGAGTGATGGAAATCAGGAACATGGCCTGGTGCACGGCCGGCTCGTAGACACCCAGAACAGTGGAGTCGACCCACCAGAACAGGATCGCCAGCAGCGGCCAGACCACAAACTTGCCGAAAAACGCCAGCGCCGTGAACCGGACGTTACCCGCCAGCCCCCGGAAGCTGGTAATGCTCATGCCGATAATCATCATGCCCAGAATGCTGTAGGCGCCGCGCAGGTTGTCGAACA
>JAJUHY010000293.1 GCA_029265735.1 Marinobacter segnicrescens
GATACGCCCGCCGGTGTCTGCCACTGGTTGGCAATGGTCTCCCGGGCCGGAGCATAGGTCTCCGGATACACCCAGGCCACCGAGGGGCCCGGTGCTTCCGGCCACAGCATCCACCCGCCCAGCAACAGCAGGGGAGAAATAACGGCGATCAGCCACCATCCATCCTGACTTGCTGGCTTGTCTGTTCTGACGTGGTCCAAGGCAAAGACTCCGATCGGGGGCTTTCGGAAGGTGTCCTGTATCAACGAACGCCTTTTAACTGAATGTCGACTAAGCAATTTGCTGATAGTAGGGGCGTAAGTGGCCCGCTGGCTATGACGCGAGTAACAGTTAGCGAATTAAATCGGAAGATTGTCGTGTGTGTTCCGGTCGGAACCCCACAGGCCGCATGGTACATTGCAAGGGTTACGAGCAGAGGAGGAGAGCACATGGCTAAAATCGTCATTCTGAAAACCGGATCTACCCATCCCACTATTCAGCAGACCTTCGGTGACTTCGAACAATGGTTTCTCGAGCGTCTTGAAAACCATCAGAGTGCCGTTGTGGTTGATGTCACGCAGCAGGAGCCGCCTGGCAGTCCTGACCAATGGGCCGGTATTATCGTTACGGGTTCCCCGGCCATGGTCACCGCACGGGAGCCCTGGAGTGAGCGAGCTGCCGCCTGGCTACGGACCGCAGTGGAGCAGGAGGTGCCAATACTGGGCGTCTGTTACGGCCATCAGTTGCTGGCTCACGCGCTCGGCGGCGAAGTGGGTTTTCGGACTCAGGGCCGCGAGTCTGGTACCTTCGAGATTGTCTGTACTGATGACGTCAGGCAGGACCCAATATGGGCGAATGCACCTTCATCGTTCCCCGTCCACCTTACCCACGCGCAGTCGGTGCTCCGGTTGCCTCCAGGCGCGGTGCTGCTGGCCCATTCCCGGGACGAACCCCACCAGGCATTCCGAGTGGGAACCAACGCCTGGGGCGTCCAATTCCACCCCGAGTTTACCGACAGGGTGATGACCGCCTATCTCGAGACCCAGGCCGCCAGCCTGGCGGAAGAAGGACAGGACGTGGAGCAGCTGTTCCGGAGCGTCCGTCCGGCGCCAGAGGCCGTCAACTTGATCAGGCGGTTCGAACGCTACGCGTTGGACCGGGCTGGTAAGTATTCGGACTAAGGCCGAGTTGGCGATGTTTCCCATTACCAGAGTGACCTTTATCTTTCTCATCGCAGCAATGGCGCCGTTCGTCAGCGCGCAAGTCTACAAATGGACCGACGAAAACGGGGTGGTTCACTACGGCGATGAGCGCCCGAGCGTAACGCACAAACAATTCCAGTTTAAGGGCTACTCAGAAATCCAGATGCAGGACAACATCCGCGCCCGGGAAGCAGTCGCGCGGGAGCGGTCAGACCAGCCCCGGAAGCCTATCAGCCAAAGCAGGAACCAAAAGCATCACCAGGATGTCGCCAGGCAGCAGGAGGCGCAGCTCAAGCAGGCGAAATGCGAAGGCTACCGGGAGCGTATCAAGCGGATTGATAGCCGCCTGAGGGCAGGGGGGTATTCTGTTAATCGGGGGAACCGGTTGCGGGCCGATCGCCGGGAGCTGCACGGGAAGCTGGCCTGGGAGTGTATTCGAAGCTGAGAGGCCTTTGGTCGACTATTCTTATGAGTGGTGCTGGTCCGCGGTATGGTGATCAGCTTTCTTCAGGAAGAAGGGGGCCGCCCATGAAATCGACACGACTTATCACGAACATCGCAGTTCTATACGTCTTTAGCTCTTCCGCAGCATTAGCGACGCTGATCACCTTTGATGATCTGCCTGCCCGATACCAGCTGCACCCGCCCTGGTCTCATCAATATGATCCCGATGCCGAGGAAGTATGGGTTAACCGTCCGTTAACTGATCAATATCTCCACCTGGGCCTGTCATTTGGGGAGGGGGATCTTAACCAGACTGCATTAGGACGGAGTGACCTGCCCCCTGTCTTTAATCCAACTGCTCCCTAGTAATGTCCGTTACTTTTGAATCAGTTTTTCCAAGTCGGAGAGCGGAGGCAAACTCCAAGGGTGTCTGATACCCCAGGGATGAATGCGGACGCTGCTCATTGTAGTCCAAGCGCCAAGTGCTGATCTTCTCCCGGGCGTGTGCGCGATCCCGGAACCAGTGCTCATTCAGACACTCATCCCGGAATTTTCCGTTAAAGCTCTCGACGTAACCATTCTGCATCGGCTTTCCGGGCTGAATCAGCTTCAGTTCAACACCATGGCGGTAGGCCCATTGATCAAGCGCTCTGCCAGTGAATTCCGGCCCTTGGTCGGTTCTAACGGCTTTCGGGTAGCCTCGGAAGGCTGCAATGCCATCCAGGGTGCGGACTACCTGTTCACCCGAGATGCCCATGGCCACGGGAATGTCGAGGCATTCTTTGGTGAAGTCATCCACGATCGTCAGGCATTTGATCCTACGCCCGTCGGCCAATGAATCCATAACGAAGTCCATAGACCATGTATGGTTCGGCGCATCTGGCAGCACTAAGGGCTGCCGTTCGACCATCACACCTTTACGGCGCTTACGTTTGCGGACGGCCAGGCCGGCCTCTCGGTAAAGCCGATAAACCTTCTTGTGATTCACCTCAGCACCCTCACGACGCAGCAACTGGTGAACACGCCGATAGCCGAACCGGCGACGTTCGAACGCAATGGCCTTGATACGCTCTGTCAGCTCGCTCTCATCTAGAGGGCGCTGAGATTGGTACCGCATCGTTGCGCGGGATAACCCGACGAGTGAACAGGCTTTGCGCTCGGATATCGTCGTCTCCGACAGCATGGTGCGCACAGCCTCGCGCTTGTTCCCGACGGTCAGTACTTTCGGTTGAGAGCGGCCTTCAGAGCTTCGGTGTCGAGCATAGACTCGGCCAGCAATTTCTTGAGCCGGGCATTCTCTTCCTCCAACGCCTTCAGGCGACGGGCTTCAGAGACTTCCAGGCCGCCATACTTCTTGCGCCAGGTGTAAAAGGTCGCGTCCGAGATGTTGTACTTCCGGCACAGCTCTTTGACCGGTAAGCCAGCCTCGGCTTCCTTCAGAATGGGAATGATCTGTTCTTCGGTGAATCGTTTCTTCATGTTCATCGTCCTCTCTGGTGATGAACATTACTAAGATCAGAATGGATTAGAAAGTTGGGTGCAGGTCA
>JAJUHY010000001.1 GCA_029265735.1 Marinobacter segnicrescens
ACGGCGCCCGCTGGAAGGTGCTTCTGGGTGATGGGAGCGGTGTGGCCTTCGACTTTCATCATCACCGGGGCTCCGGTGGAGAGGTAGAGATCGGAGGCACCTTTGTCGGCCATGAGTTTGAGGTAGGCGGTGAGGTCCATGTCATTTCCTCGGTAGATTGCCGTTAGTTGATATTGATTAAGGTACTGTACCCTTGATCCGTGTTTACTGGGGGTGTTGATGGAGGAGACCCTCATGCGTACAGATTCTCACACAGGCCACACAACCACCAGTTCATCTGTCATGCAACGCCTTAGCAGAGCATTCATTGCCGGTCGTTACCGAACGACGGTACAGGCCATGCGTCTGGAGGCGTCAGAGTCTCTGGAGCAGGTTATTGCCGACCCGAGCGCGGAGCTTGATGCAGACTTCGCAGCGGAAATTGAGCACATGCTGGCTACCGGTGGAGCACCCTACATGCGGTTTGATCAAACATTGATGCCGCTGATGCAGGCCCGTTTCGGTTTGGGTAAATCGCAGCTGGCACGACTAAGTGCTGCGGAGCGCAAGCAACTGGGTAAGACCTGCAATAACTGCAGTGTGGTAGCTCAGTGCTGGCAGGCTTTGCGCAGCAATGAGAGTGCACAGGTGTGCAGTACTTTCTGCCCGAACGCGGGAACCTTCGAGCGCCTGGCTGACACTCTGCCCCAAGCTTCCTGAGAAGGTTTGCTGTTGGGCTATGAAAGCGGAGCAGAACGGCGCCGGGTCAAAGGTCCAGTCCAAAGGTATCGGCGGTCTGGTCCAGCTGGCTGAGTGTCGTTCTGACCACTTCACTGACTTTGAGAGTGTCCGGTCGCTTTTCGCTCTCGGCATGTGACCATAAGGCAATATCCCTTCGGGTTCCCTGATAGCCCTCAACTTCCAGCAGTTGCTCGGGCTCAAGCTCCTCGCACATCATCGCGAGCCTTGCCGGCAGGCACACCAGCATGTCGGTTGTTTTAAGCAGGTGAAAAAGTGACCGAATGCTACCGGTGAGGGCCATTCGCGCGGCCCTGCTGCCCATAAGGTTATCCTGACTGTCGAGAAAACCGGCATGCGCTCCTGCCAGAATCCAGTGCTGTTTAGCCAGGATCTCACGGCTGATAGGGTGTTTCTGCGCCAGCAGGGGTGATTTCCGGCCTGCGAAGATGCCGGCCCTGTCGCGGAACAACAGCTCTCGGTGCAAGGAATGTTGAGGAACCGATAAGTGGGCAGGGGCAATCAGGAAGTCCAGTTTTCCTTCCTGCAAGAGCTGGATTTGCGCCGCAGCCGACCCCGTTCGCAAGTGAAACACCAAGTGCTTTTCATAGAGCAGGCCTTCTGTCATGGAGCCGACAGTGGCGAATTCCCACAGCGGGTCGATACCGATTACAAACTCGTTTTGATACCCGCTGTGCCACTGGCGAATAATCTCATCGCCATGCTCCGATTCGGCCAGGATTCGCTCGCCCAGCTGGGCCAGCCGGCTCCCGATCTCTGTTGGTGTCACTCCGTAGCGGGTGCGGGTGAGTAAGGGAGCGCCCACTTTCATTTCAAGCTGCTTCACGCTGCGGGTGAGGGTAGGCTGAGTGATGTGGAGCTGTTCGCAGGCCCGGGTAAGAGACCCCTGCTTTACGATAATCGCCAGTTGTTTCAAGAGATTGGGGTTAATCATGCAAAAACTTTAAGTCTGTTGATAAAAATCTATTTTTCCTGATGTCTGGAATTATTTAAAGTAGTTTTACGTAGTCACACACAAACAAGAATCTCAGGAGTTCATCCCATGCAGTTTCATGTCAATGGTTTCCACCCTGGTGATCCCCGTTTCGCGGATCCGCAGGATGCCGTAGTACCACCGCCTATCAAGCGCCCACTTCCGGAGCAGGTTGATGTCCTGATCGTTGGCTGCGGCCCGGCCGGCCTGAACCTGGCAGCACAGCTAACAAAGTTTGCCGGCATCAAAGTGGCCATTATTGACCAGAAAGACGATCGGCTGCTGGTGGGCCAGGCGGATGGTATTGCCTGTCGCACCATGGAGATGTTTCAGGCCTATGGCTTTGCCGACCAGATCATGCAGGAAGCCTATCAGGTGAACGAGGCTGCGTTCTGGAAACCGGCTGCCGACCAGCCCAGCCACATTGCCCGTAGCGGAAAGGTGCAGGATGTGGCAGATGACCTGTCGGAAATGCCGCACCTGATTATCAACCAGGCCCGTGTACACGACATGTTTCTGGATGTAATGCGCCAGAACCCGGGTAAGCTTGAGCCCCATTATCAGCGCCAGTTGCTGGACCTGGAAGTTGACCCTGATGGTGGCGACTACCCGGTGACGGCAAAGGTTGAACGGCTGGTGAACTTTTCCCAGTACAGCCAGGTGATAGAAACGGTTAAAGCCCGGTATGTGGTGGGCTGTGATGGAGCCCGTTCGAGTGTCCGTAAGGCCATTGGTAAAGAGTTGGTGGGTGACGCCCTGAATCAGGCGTGGGGCGTGATGGACGTGCTGCTGAATACCGACTTCCCGGATATTCGCCTGAAGTCGCTGATTCATTCCAACAACGAAGGCAACATGCTGATCATCCCACGTGAGGGTGGTTACATGGTGCGTGTCTACATCGAGCTGGACAAACTCAAGGACGGCCAGCGTGTTGCCCGCGACAAGATGACATCTGATGTGCTTGTGGCGGCTGCCAACCGCATCATCCAGCCTTATAGCATGGATGTTAAGGAAGTTGCCTGGTGGAGTGTGTATGAGATTGGCCAGCGCATAACCACCGCCTTTGATGATTCCACAGAAGACCGGGCTGCCCGTGTATTCCTGGCGGGTGACGCTTGCCATACTCACAGCCCGAAAGCAGGGCAGGGCCTGAATACCTCAGTAATGGATACCTGGAACCTTGGCTGGAAGCTGGCTCACGTGCTGACTGGCCGGGCGGACGAGAGCATCCTGAAAACTTATTCAGATGAACGTCGTGAATATGGACAGGCGCTGATTGACTTTGACCGCGAATTCTCACGCATGTTCAGCGCCAAGCCCAAGTCTGCCGAAAACCCGGATGGTGTAGACCCCGCGGAGTTCCAGCGTTATTTCCAGCTGTTTGGGGAATACACCGCCGGTGTATCGATTCAGTATCGTCCGAGCAGCGTGGTTGGTGATGGAAAGCATCAGCAGCTGGCCACGGGCCTGACAGTGGGCAAACGTTTTCACTCGGCTCCGGTCGTCCGCCTGGCGGATGCCAAGCCGGTGCAGCTGGGGCACTGTCACCTGGCAGACGGGGCTTACCGGCTCTATGCCTTTGCCGGCAAGGCGGAACCAATGTCTGAGCACTGCGGCGTGAAGGCGCTGTGTGAGTTCCTGGCTAACGATGATAACTCGCCGCTGAAGAAGTACACGCCGACCGGCGCGGACCCGGATTCGGTGATTGATGTGAGGGCGGTATTCCAGCCTCATCACCAGGACGTAGAAACCAGTTCACTGCATCCAGTGCTTGCGCCTCAGAAGGGCAAGTATGGTTTGCGTGACCATGAAAAAGTGTACTGCGTGGATAATCGTCCGGTGTCTTCCGGTGGTGGTAAAGACATTTACGACATGCGCGGCATTAACAAGGAGCAGGGCTGTTTGGTGATTGTCCGTCCTGATCAGTATGTTGCGGATGTTCTGCCACTGGACGACTACGATGGACTGGCCCGGTTCTTCGCTGGCGTACTGACAGAACAGGCCTGATGTTATTCAGGCTTAAGGTAAACAAAAAGGGGGCTGCGCCATACGCAGCCCCCTTTTTGTTTGGTGCCGGCAATAATCAGAAATCGTTGTTCAGATCGATGCCGGACTTACCCGGAGCAAGAATGTTGTTTGGATCCAGGGCGCGCTTGAGCGTGTGCTCCAGCCGGCGCTTGGTGCTGCCGTAGCTTTGCGCTACCCGGTCCTGGAACTGGGTATTCACTCGATAGACGGCATAGCCACGCTTTTCAAACTCGTCCAGCAGTTCGTTGAAACAGGCTTCTGCCCGTTTGCGCTCTTCATCGTTAGAGCGGTCATACAGCACGTCGATAACGTGGTGCATGTCCCGCCATCCGACAATGAACTCACCCACATAATCCAGGCCGTGTTTGTTCAGGATGTCCTTGGCAAGCGCATACTGCTTGTCGCACTCGCTACCCCGGGCCTGGCTCACCGGCGCAAACCACATGGAGCCGCCGCCCCCGCGCCAGTTGTAAAGACCGAACTCTTGCAGGTTGGGTACACCGGTCATCAGTTTGGCGCGGTAATCAAAGGGCTGGGTACCTCCGGCTTCTTCCTCGGTGACCAGTTTGCCTTTGCCCAGTTGTTTAAGGGCACCTTTAACGATATTGAAGTTTACTTCCACTTGCTCGGGAGTTCCGTACAGGCAGGCATAAACGTTCCAGGCGCCCAGGTCCTTGTCTTTCTGAATCTGCTTCAGGATTTCGTCCGGGGTTGCTCCGGGCTCTGTGGTGTAGTGAACCCTTCGGGTATCGCAGGTTGCGGCTTCCCAAAGGGTACCCGCGATAACAACGGAGTTGGGAATCACCTGAGCCAGGCGTAGAGGACGGATGAACTCCACAATATCGGCAATGTCGGTTTCATCTTCAAACTTGATTTCGAAGGGTTTGGTCACTGGCGGCCGCGGCATCAGCCAAAAGCCCATTTTGGTGCAGATGCCGTAGTTGGCCTGGGTAAACATGCCGTCGAGGGTCGGGCCATATCCCCACTTGAAGACCTGCCAGGCGTTATCGCCTTCGACACTCCCCATACCGGTACGATAGACATCGCCGTTGGCCAGAACCACTTCCATACCACATTGCATCAGGAAGTGTTCACCATAAGGTGTGTACCCCACCCCCCTGTCCATGGTGTTGCCAAGAGGGCCAGCAATAGCCGACGGAGCGGAGAATGACAGCATGAGCGGAATGTCGTTCTCTTCCAGGTAGTCGTAGAGTTGCTGGTAGGTGACACCCGGCTCAACCAGTGCGGTCCCAAGCTCGGCATCAACGGAAATGATGCGATTCATCTTTTTAAGGTCCAGTACTACTTGGCCTCTTTCTACCGGAGCAGCACTTCCATAACCGAAATTGTTGCCAGTGGAAATCGTCCACACCGGAATTTTATGCTCGTTACAAATTCGCACCACACCCTGGACCTGCTCCACAGTAGTGGCGGTGACGGCCGCAGACGGAGCATTTTCTGCTGCGTCGCGGGGCATCATCACTTTTTTATATGGCGTAAGCTGGTCGTTTCTGACCAGAACGTTGTCGTCACCCAGCAGCGCCCGGAATTTTTCCACGGCGGTATTGAATTCGCTGGCGGTAACGCCCTTGGGCAGTACCGTGCTGGTTTGTTCGCTCATTGCATCAAACCTCGATTACGAATGAAACAAAGCGGCCTTCAAGGCGCAGGCTTTGCGGGAGGTTAAGAGAGTTGGAGTTCCGTGCGCCGGCAAGTTGATGGCCGAGGTGCACGGCCCAGAGTTGCGACGCCCCGTCGAACTGACTGGTGTCGCCTTCGATCGCACTGTGACGGACCTGGTGCCTGTCAGCCGAATGCCGTGCCAGCCAGGACATTCGGGCCCCAAGGCGCCGTGCGGTTGCGGTCAGTAACTCTGCACTGGCGTCGTCGACCAGACCGATCAGGCGCATGGGCCGCTGTTGTTGAAGAAGCCTGTTCATAGTCCCCAGCAGTTCCATTGTTCCGGCTTGATGGCGGGTAACTGACTGGTAGATGGGAAGACCCAGTTGCACACCTGCACCAAAGGATGCGTCGGCTGCTGCATCACTGGTCAACAGGTGCACGTCGGTTGGCTTGGCCACCGCAAAGCCTTCCGCAGCCCGTGCCAGTGTTGAGGTGCCCAGAACCAGGCCGCCTGCCGAATAGAGCGCCCCTTTCAGGAAGCCCCTGCGATTGATGTTATGCATGATGTTTAGTCCCCATATTCGCCGGTATCGGCCGCGCTCTTGCTTACGTATTCGGCAACAGCATTCAGAGATGGGTCATCAATAAATGAAGCGCGAATCGCAGGCATGGCCCGGAAGCCATGTCTTACGATGGTTTCGATATAAGCCGGAGGCAGACTGCGGCCTTTAATCACGGGGCCAATACCGGCCTCATGGCAATGGCCACAGACTTTCTGATAGACCTGTTCGCCGCTTTCCCATTGGGCGGGCTCATCATCAGCCAATACCGGAGCAGCCGCGGACAACGTCAGGCACCCGAACAAACCGGCAAGCAGCAATTCTGGTTTTTTCACAATCTATGCTCCTGCGTCAAAACGGGTAGTCACGGTTGCTGTGCTGGACGGTAATCCAGTGATCCGTGGTGAATTCCTCAATGGCCCAGTCGCCATTGAAGCGACCTACGCCGGAGTTCTTCTCACCGCCGAATGGTGCGTTGGCTTCGTCATTGACCGGCATATCGTTGATGTGGGTCATGCCGGCCTTGATGCCCTGCGCAAAGCGCACGCCGCGCTCAATGCTGCCGGTGAATACGGCGCTGGACAGGCCGTAACGGGTGTTATTGGCAAGTTCGAGGGCGTGTTCTGCATTCTTGGCACATTGAATGCCGACGAGTGGTCCGAAGATCTCCTCACGGGCGATCTCCATGTCGGCGGTCACATCGGCAAAGACGTGGGGAGGCAACACATTGCCATTGGCCTCGCCGGCAACCAGCACGCGGGCTCCCTCGGCTTTTGCGGTTTTGATTTTCTCGAGCAGACCTTCAAGCTGCCGTTCGCTGGCTACCGGGCCGACGGCAGTCTCCATCAGATTCGGGTCGCCGCACTTCAGCTCCCGGGCTCGCTCGGCAAAGCGCTGGCAGAATGTCTCGTACGCGGGCCCTTCAACAATAATGCGATTGATCGCCATGCAGATTTGTCCGCTGTGGAGGAACTTGCCGAAAATGGCCGCGTTGACAGCTTGCTCGACATCGGCATCTGACAGCACAACAAACGGACTGTTGCCGCCCAGTTCAAGGGCAACGTGTTTCAGGTGATCGCCGCTGGTGGCAATACGGCCGATATTCTGGCCTACTTGCGTAGAGCCGGTGAAGGAAATGAGGGCTGGTGTCGCGTGGGCCACAAAGGCATCGCCAATCTCCGAACCCGGTCCGACAACCACGCTCAGCAATCCGGCTGGCAGTCCGGCTTCTTCAAAAATACGGGCCAGCAACAGGCCTCCGGTAACCGGGGTGTCACTCGCGGGCTTCACCACCACAGCATTACCGAGGGCCAGGGCCGGGGCCAGTGACCGCTGGGTAAGGTGCAGCGGGAAGTTCCAGGGGCTGATCAAACCAACCACGCCCAGGGGCTTGCGATAAACGCGGCTTTCCTTGCCGGGAATGTTGGATTCAACAATGCGGCCGTGAACGCGGTTAGGCATGCTGGCAGCTTCCAGAGTGATGCCCCGGGCTGCACTCCACTCAATTGTGGCTTTCAGGCGGGTGCTGCCGGATTCCTGGATAAGCCAGTTGATAATTTCTTCCTGGCGTGCATCGAAAATGCTGACCGCTTTCAGCATAACCTCGGCGCGCGCAGCCGGAGGCAGGGCCGCCCACTCAGCCTGGGCCTGCTCCGCCCTGGCGAATGCCTTATCCATATCCTGCTGATTGGCCATCTGCAGGCTCATAAGGGTTGCACGGGTATACGGGTTGGTCACTTGCAGGCAACGGTCGTTGCTGCCCTTGCGCCATTCACCGGCAAGCGGTTGCAGGTCCAAGTTATCGAAAGGCTTGGGTGATGTACTCATGGCGGTCTCTCTGTTTGCTGATGTTGGATGATGAGGCCACAGCGTCGCTTCATCTAAGCTAAGCATAAACAACCAAAGGCCGCACTCTCGCGAGCGCGGCCTTTGGTTGACTCCGGACAGGACTGTCGGGCCAATCAGAGCTCTTTAACGTCCTCATAAGGCAGGCCTACGTATTGCTCGGCAATTACGCGACGGCCATTTTCAGAGCCTAGGATGTACTCCACCTCTGATTTCATGAAGCGTTCGAACATCTGGCCATCAAGCCCGTTGTTGCTAACCTCTTCATCAAAGTTGTGAAGCATGTTGCTCATCCACCAGCTGAAACGCTCACCGTGCCAAACGCGGCGCAGGGCGATTTCTGAGTACTGATCGATGTAGCCGCGGTTTCCGGTCTCGTAAACCTTGGTCAGGATCTTATACAGTGCAGCAACGTCGGAAGCGGCCAGGTTCAGGCCCTTGGCACCGGTTGGCGGCACAATGTGGGCGGCATCACCCACCAGGAACAGGTTGCCGTACTGCATGGGTTCGCACACGAACGAACGCAGCGGCGCAATACTCTTTTCAATGCTCGGGCCGGTTACCAGCTTTTGCGAAATCTCGGCTGGCAGGCGGCGTTTGAGCTCTTCCCAGAAGGCGTCGTCAGACCAGTCTTCTACCTTGTCGGTCAGCGGTACCTGAAGGTAATAGCGTGAACGGGTCGGAGAGCGCTGGCTGGCCAGGGCAAAGCCACGTTCACTTTTCGCATAGATCAGTTCGTCATGGCAGGGAGGGGTGTCAGACATCAGGCCCAGCCAGCCAAAGGGGTAGACTCGCTCGTACTCGGTACGTACTTCTTTCGGAATGGTCTGACGGGATACACCATGGAAGCCGTCGCAACCCGCAATGAACTCACAATCCAAGCGATACTCTTCACCTCCGTGCTCGAAAGTCACGAAGGGCTTGTCGCTCTTGACGTCCTGAGGCTGTACGTTTGAGGCCTCATAAAAGGTTTCGAGGCCGGCTTCCTGGCGGGCTTCCATCAGGTCACGTGTGATTTCAACCTGACCGTAGCAGATTACCTCGTCGCCACCGGTCAGCGCTTTGAGGTCAATGCGTGTGCGTTTGCCGTTCACCGCGAGTTCAACGCCCTCATGGACATGGCCTTCGGTATCCATGCGTTCGCCAACTCCGGCCTCACGGACGAGATCCGCAAAACCCTGCTCCAGAATGCCGGCCCTGATGCGGCCCAGTACGTAATCGCCGGTAACTCGTTCCAGAATGATGTTGCTGATACCTTTACGGGCCAGAAGCTGGCCGAGGAGCAATCCGGACGGACCTGCGCCGATGATGGCTACCTGAGTTTGAATAGTTTTCATAACGCTCACTTTTGTTGTCTGATTCGGATGGATTTTCGTCCTTTCACTGAACAATTATTGACCGTTATGGCTGTTATTTGAATGTAAGATTTCAACTCGAGCTGGTACTTTTTAAACACCCTGTCAGGTGGCAAAAGTCAGCAGTGCGGTGATTGAAATAAAGGATGTCACGGTTGTCAGAAGCAGTATGCTTGCGCATAGCTTTCCAGCCCCGTAGTTGCTTCCGATGATAGGAAAAACACTAAGCATCGGCATGGCTGCAAGAATCAGCATCGAAAGCTTGAGCTCTTCGTCCAGGGTGGGCGCAAGCATCAGCAAGAGAAAGACAAGAATTGGATGAATGATGAGTTTTCCGGTAAGAACGGTGCCGATCGACTCAAGATCGCCCTTTATCGGATTGCCAACGAGTGTGCCGCCAATGGTGAACAGGGCCACTGCAACAGAGGCCTGAGCGAGCATGTCGAGGCTTTTATTGATAGTGGCGGGCACCTGAAATTCCAGTAGAGACACCAGCATGCCGGCACCAATCGCCAGCAGTAGAGGGCTTTTTACCAAGCGCTGAAATACGCTCAAAAGCTGATGCGTCAGGCTGACGGCTGCTCCTTTCTCCCGATTGCCGTATTCGATGATCATCAGGGCGATGGGCATGACTATTATATTCTCCACCATCAGCGACATCGCAAATGCCTGGGCTGGAGGTTCACCAAACACCTGAAGAAGTACCGGATATCCGATGAAAGCGCTGTTTGACAGGGACATGCCCAAGCCCATAACGCCACTGGTGGACAGGCTTTGCCGCTGAATCATGCTGACAAAGGCAACGCCCCCAAGCAGCATCAACAGGGATGCAGCGCCATACACCGTCAGGTATGCCGGCTCGATCAATGTCTCAAAATCCATACCTGAGACGGTTGAAAATATCAGGGCCGGCAAACAGAAATGCAGTACAAAGCGCCCCATGCCCGGAAGCGTTTCGGCAGCAATTACCCCCGCTCGAACAGCCAGGAAGCCTATGCCGATCAGGATGAAAATCGGTCCGGTGATAGCAAGAACGTCGGCCACGTCAGCCCCGCTCCCGGTGGTCGCGGAAGGCAGACGGCGCACTGCCTACCCGGCGTTTGAAGAAGCGGGAAAAATACGCCGGATCAGCAAAGCCAAGTTCGTAGGCAATCAGCGAAATAGGGGCTGATGAGTAGATCAGCATTCGCTGCGCTTCAAGAGCCAGGCGGTCCTGTATAAGGTCACCGGCGCTCTTGCCGGAAACCGCCTTGCAGGCGCGATTCAATCCGATGGTTGTTGTGCATAATTCATCCGCATAAAACTGGCACGGCTTATGTTGTCGGTAGTACTTTTCGATCAGGTCGCAAAGCTGCTGATAGCGCTTCGCGTAATGGTCGTGGGAGCGTTGCCCCTGATCACTTTGCAGATGCCTGCCAAGTTTGATCAGCAGGGAAAAAAGCAGGTATTCAAACAGCTGCTGTTTTCCCGGCGCATTGCTTCGATATTCATTGACCAGCTGGTTAAGGGTCTGGTCCAGAAAACGTTGGTCGTCTTCCCGTTCGCACAAATCAATAGCCTGGGCCGAATACATGAGTTCCTCGTGGGACGACGAGCAGCGGCTGAGCTGTTCATCGGCCAGAAGCACCCGTGATACGGTGATGACGTATCCCAGTGTGTCGCGTTCAAATTCAAACCCATGAACAACCGACTGCGGAATGGTGAAAATGAACGGACCTTCGGTGTCGTATTCCCGGTCGTCAATCCTTGCCCTGACCTGTCCACTGGCTACATAGATCAGCTGATACATCCGTGGATGTGAGTGAACGCTGATGCTCCAGTTAAAAAGCCTGGCGCGGGACTTGATGTCTTCAATATGGAAGAACTCCGGATCACTGAATGAGGGTTCTTCTTTGTACAGAGCGTAGGTTGAAATCCCTGCCCTTACGTCCATCGCAGGAAGCATGGTTAACCGGCCTCGTGTGGTTACGGAAGGGAGACGGGAGTTGCGGAAGCTGGAGCTAACCGCCAACCGCAACTCCTCCTGAGATCAGAGCAATCCGAGTGAAAGCACCGGGAAAGCAATGATCAGCGCCAGACGAACCAGGTCTGACAACACAAACGGAAATACACCTTTGAATATCGTTGCGATGGAAATGTTATGTGTGAACGCCTTGATGACGAACACATTCATGCCCACCGGCGGTGTGATCATACCGAGCTCTACGGTGATGACCGCTACAACGCCAAACCAGACCGGGTCGAAGCCGGCAGCCTGAATCAGTGGGAACACCACGGGCACCGTCAGCAGTAGCATTGCGATACTGTCCATAACACAGCCAAGCAGCATGAACAGCAGCAGCACGGAAAGCAGAATCATGTAGGGTGGCAGATTCAGTGAGTTCACAAAATCAACCAGCTCAAAGGAAATCCGTGACACGCTGAGGAAGAAACCGAAGATTTCCGCACCCATAATCATGAAGAAAATCATGGAGGAGGTAATCAGGGTTTCTTTGAGTGCGGCAATGAATCCTGCCATGCGCATGCCGCGTGTTACGGCAATAATCAGTGTACAGAATGCACCAACAGCGGCGGCCTCGGTTGGCGTAAAAATGCCCATGTAGATGCCGCCGATAATAACGACAAATACGCCGGTAAAAGGTGCCAATCCTGCAAGCCCCGCAAGCTTTTCCTTGATTGTGGTTGGTTCACCGGGCTTGGCGAGGCTGGGATTGAGTTTTACCTGAATGACAACTGTCAGGGCATACAGCACCAGGCCCAGAATGCCAGGAATCAAGCCCGCCATGAACATGTCGCCGACGGACTGCTCCGTGATCAGGGCATACAGCAGGAGGGCAATGGACGGGGGAATGATAATCCCGAGTGTGCCGCCCGCGGCAAGGGTACCGGTCGCCAGCGAAGGCGCATAGCCGTGCTTTAGCATTTCAGGCAGGGCTACCCTGGACATGCTTGCCGCGGTTGCAACCGATGAGCCGGAAATGGCTGAGAAAATACCGCAGGACATCAAAGATGCCAGGGAGATGCCGGCCGGCCAGGCACCGAAGAGTGAACGGGCTCCATTGAACAGCTGGTCGGACATCTTGGATTTGGACGCCAATACCCCCATCAGGATAAACATGGGGATGGGGCTGAAATTATAATTGGTCAGTACTTCAAACGGACCGTTTTCAAGGATTGCCAAAGCTGGATCGAACGCGACAATCAGCGCAAAACCGATGAAGCCAGACGTTGCCATCGCCAGGGCGATAGGAATACGGATGGCCATCAGCAGCAGCATCAGGCCGATACAGCTGAAACCTATGGCTGCAGAACTCATGATTTATACCCCATTGCTTCAAGTGCCCGGCGACCGGCAACGATCAGAGACCGGATGCAAAGCATTCCGGTGCCGAGGAGGGTGGCTCCGAAAATGTACGTCATCGGAATACCCAGGTCCTGGGTGGTCTCGCCGCTCATCTGTACGTGGCCAATAGAGCCCCAGAGCCGGTAGCTCATTGCCAGCGCCAGCAGGAAATAGCCAGTGAAACAAAGGCTTTGCAGGGCGGCAATTGCGCGATCTGACAGTTTCTGGGTGAACAGGTCCACCACAACCTGGGCCCGGTCTACATTCCAGGGTAAAGCGTAGAGAATAGAGAACAACAGGGCGAAACGGACGAGTTCGATCCCACCATTAAAGGTGAGATCGACCGCGCCATCAGTTAGCCCGAAAAGTGCACGAGTAGTCACTTCAGCCATCACCACAACCATCATCGCGGTGAGCATAAAGCCGGCCACAAGGAGCATGGCACGGCTGATGTGATCTACGATGCTCGCGAATCGAGACATGATAGCTCCTGGGACAGTTAGGACTGTGAGCACTGCTCAGAAAGCTCGACTGCACGCTTGTATACATCGCGTGCTGGCAGTCCTTTGTCCTCGATGCCTTGCAGGTAGTTCTCGATTGTTGCGTTAAGAACCGGATTCCACGCCTCATTCTCAGTGGCATTCTGCAGCGTGATAATGTTGTGCTCAGCTTCTACGGCGTCGGAGCGACCGAGGGCATCAACATTGTCGAAAACCTTGCCGGCGGCCTTGGCCATTTCCATGCCGGAGTTGTTATCGATCACTTCCTGCAGGTCAGCGGGCATGCTCTCGTAAACCTGTTTATTCATGGTTACGACAAACGCCAGGCTGTAAAGGCCGATTTCAGTGTGGTGATTGGCCAGTTCATTGATACGGAAGGAGTGAACACCTTCCCATGGCAGGGCAACACCATCGATTACGCCACGCTGCATGGACTGGTAAGACTCCGGAGCAGGCATGCCAACCGGGGCTGCACCCAGTTCTTCAAGCAGTGACGCCACTACCTGGGTCGGACGGCGAATGCGCAAACCTTCAAGATCAGACGGCTCGCGAATTTCCTTGTCGGTAGTATGGATATGTCCCTGGCCGTGAGTGAACAGGAATACCGGATGAGTTTCGTCGTATTCTTCGGTGGTCAGGCCTTCGTCATAAAGGCCCTGGATGACGCAGGAGCCCTGTTCTGCGGTCTTTACGATGCCCGGCAGCTCGACAATCTGACTCAGCGGGAATCGGTTAGCGGTGTAACCCTGCACGGTGGCCGTCACATCGGCAATTCTGTTGGTGACAGCGTCGTACTGTGCTGGCGGCTTGGACAGTGTGCCGCCGGGGTACAGCTCGACTTCGATGCGGCCGTCAGACTGGGCTTCAATTTTATCAGCCCATCCCTGAAACACTTCTTTATGGATAGGAGAGACACCCGGCCAAAAGTGGGCGAAGCGCAGGGTGTAATCGGCAGCCTGGACGGCAGACGACATTGCCATGGTGGCGGTGACAGCGGCGATGGATTTCATCAGCTTTGTTTTCATTGTGCTCGACCTCTGTGGTGTCGTTGTGATTGGTCCGCCTCAGGCGAACTCTTCGGTATCGATCTCGGCCTGCTGAGCACTGCTGTACCGGGGGCCGTGAACGGTATTCTGGTTGATCAGGTTGTCCAGCTTTTCAACGGTTTTGGTGTCGAGCTGGATTGCATCTGCATTCAGGTTTTCTCTCATGTGCTCCACGGAGCGCGTTCCGGGAATTGGAACAATGAAGTCTCCCTTGGCTTTGAGCCAGGCTAGGGCAAGTTGTGCCGGTGTGCAGCCAAGTTCACTGGCTACGGCAACGTAGTCGTCCAGCAGCATGAGGTTTTTCTCGTAGTTGTTTTTGTGAAAGCGCGGCATGTTATTGCGGATGTCCTTCTCCACCAGGCTGTCAACATCCCGCAAGCTGCTCGTAAGGAAACCCCTCGCCAGAGGACTGAATGCCACAAATCGGGTTCCTGTGGCGTGGCACGCCTCGAGAGCCGCAATTTCAGCGTTTCGTGACCACAGTGAGTACTCGGTCTGGAGTGCGGCGATGGGGTGAACTGTCTGGGCGCGATTGAGTGTTTTTGCTGAGACTTCTGACAGGCCAATCGCTCCGATCTTGCCTTCGCGGACCAGATCTGCGAGTGCGCCAACACTGTCTTCGATGGGAACTTCAGGATCCAGGCGATGCAGGTAATACAGATCAATGTGGTCTGTCTGAAGCCTGCGCAGGCTTGCTTCACACTGGCTCTTAAGTGTGTCCGGCCGGCCGTCGATTTCCTTTTTTCCACTTTCCTGGCCTATCGCCATTCCACATTTGCTGGCCAGGAACAGGGACTGCCGGTGAGCCTTTAAAGCCTTGCCGACCACCAGTTCGTTTCGACCGCCACCGTACAGGGTGGCGGTATCGAAATGGCGATACCCCATATCGAACGCTTCCTGCAATGCACGTACAGCTTCATCTTCAGACAAAGGTGTGCCGTAAGCATGGGACAGGTTCATGCACCCCAGGCCGATGCCTGGCTGATCAAAGAAGGTGCTTGGCGTTGTATTCATATAGGGTCTCCGTGGTCGCTTGCGTTTACCGTAAAACGGGTGTGGCAGGTGACAAACTCAGCTGTCGGCTGCCAGACACTGTTCCAGTCGATTCAGCGTTTCCATGGCTGGCAGACACTGAGCCACGCTGGCGTTCGGCTCGCGGCCTTCTTTCACCGCAGCAATAAATTCACGGTCCTGAAGCTCGATACCGTTGTTGGATACCGCCACATCACTCAGGTCAATCTGGTTGCCGTGGCCATCCAGCAGGTCGTCGTAGCGGGCAATGTAAGTGCCGTTGTCGCAGATATAACGGAAGAATGTGCCGAAAGGACCGTCGTTGTTAAACGACAGAGACAGGGTACACAGGGCGCCGCTGGGCACTTTCATACCGATGCTCATGTCCATGGCGATTCCCAGGTCCGGGTGGTGGGGGCCTTCCAGAGCCTGGACTTTGCTGGCGGTTTCACCGGTCTGGTACTGGAACAGGTCAACAGTATGGCAGGCGTGGTGCCACAGCAGGTGGTCTGTCCAGGAGCGGGCCTGACCCTTTGCGTTGGTGTTGGTGCGGCGGAAGAAGTAAGTCTGAACATCCATTTGCTGAATCTTCAGTTCGCCGGCCTGAATCTTGTTGTGGATCCATTGGTGGCTCGGGTTGAATCGACGGGTGTGGCCCGCCATGGCCACGAGGCCGGTTTTCTTCTGGACTTCAACCAGTTTGCGTGAGTCTTCGATGTTATCCGCCATCGGGATCTCAACCATCACATGTTTGCCTGCTTCAAGGCACTGAATGGCCTGTGAAGCGTGCATCTGGGTCGGCGTGGCGAGAATCACGCCGTCAACGTCGTCCCGTGCCAGCGCTTCGGCCAGGTCCGTGGTGTAGTGGGGGACGCCGCGCTCTTCAGCAAACTGGCGGATAACGTCGGGCTTGGTGCCTACTACGGAAGTGACTGTCGCGCCTTCAATTGCTTCGATGGCGTCCATATGCTTCATGCCAAATGCGCCGGAGGCGCCTGCTACGCATAGTCTCATTCCAACTTCTCCTGATTCGAATCCACGGTAAGTACGATCAGTAAAAACTAGTACAAACTGATCATGCACGTTACATTTGTACAGAAAATCTAGCATCCCGAGTTGTCGGAGAGTAATTGATTAACCTGTTCAGGTATTCAATTTCTGCAAAGGACTTGGCGAAATCAGGAGTTTTTGTAGCGTGATGCCGCTTCTTTGAGGAGGTCCAGGAAGTATTTCTGAGTGGGTGTCGGGTGCCAGTTCCGGCGCACAGTGGTGCCGATCGGCCGTTTCGTGTGGCTCAGATCGTATGGGATGACGCTGAGAATGTTTTGCGCCAGCTCTTTGTCGATCTGGTGGGTGGAAATGAGAGTGAGGCGATCGCCGCCATTGAGTAGTTCCCGAATAAGTATTTGCGAACTGGTTTCGACTAATCGCTTAGGTGGGGGTAATCCGTTGTCCTTGAACAGGGTGTCGAAAAATGCACGGGTGGGGGTGCCCTTGCGGGGAACTACCCAGCCGTAATCCAGGAGGTTCGACAGCTGAAGGTTTGTAACGTGAAACAGTGGGTGATCTTTTCTTGCCACAATGGCCAGGGGAGGTGCTACCAACTCTTCCTGAATGATGTCGTCGGTGGGGGTGGGGAAGCGCAAGGCTCCGAGGAGAAGGTCAATGTCACCATTGCGCAGGTGCAGCAGCAGGTCGCTGTAGGGAGCATCCACTACATCTATAACAATGTTCGGGTGGGTTTCGCTGAACAGATTGATAGCGTCGGGCAATATGGATGTGCGAGCCAGGGGCATACTGCCGATTATGATTTTGCCAACTTCCCGGGATTGCAGTGCGCTGATTTCGTAGTAACCCTGCTCAATTTCGCCAAAGGCAAGTTTGGCTGCCCGGGACAACTGTTCGGCTGATCGGGTTGGCATTATAGCCGCACGCGCTTTTTCGAATAATGTTACTCCCAGCAATTGCTCAAGCTCCCGACTCGCCCGGTGCAGCGAAGACTGGGACAGTTCCAGCTGTCGGCTGGCAAGGCTGAAGCTGTGGTTATCGGTAACCGCGATGAGCGCTCTGAGCTGGGTGGTTGTCAGCAGTGGTAAGAAGTTGGCGGTGGAGGTCGTGGTGTGTTGTCCGCGAAGGGCTATCCGGATGCCTCTCTCGAGATGGTTCATGCACCGGTCAACCCGGGCCAGCAATACCCTGCCAGTGGGGGTGGTGAACATGCCGTTGGAGTGTCTCTCGAATAACTCTGCGCCCAGCAATGATTCCAGTTTTCCTATTGCCTGTGTGATAGCCGGCTGGGACAGGAAAACCAGGGGTGCGGCCTTACTGATGCTTTGGTGCTTGGCCACTTCCAAAAAAACTCTCAGGTGTCTGAGGTTGGGCATTGCAAATTCCATGGCCGCTCCCGGAAGTTGGCTAATTAATCGGCGCATTCTCAAAAACCAATAGTATTACGGTGAAATTGAAATGGCCAGTACAGAAGGCACGTGTCAATACTAGGGTCAATAGGTTTTATTCCTGACCCATCAAGTGTCTGACAGGTGTATAGAGATGATTATTGATTGCCATGGCCATTACACGACTACCCCGCCACAGGTAGGTGAATATCGCGAAAAACAGAAGGAAGCTGTTGCCAGGGATCCTGATTTCATCGGCGAGAAAGGTCAGATAACAATCAGTGATGACCAGATTCGCGAAAGTATTGAAAAAAATCAGCTGCGTCTGCAAAAAGAGCGTGGCACCGATATGACTATCTTCTCACCTCGTGCAAGCTGGATGGGGCACCATATCGGTAACGAGCACACCAGTCGGTTCTGGACCGAGCACCAGAACGACCTGATTCGCCGGGTGTGTGATCTGTTTCCGAACAACTTCGCTCCGGTTGCTCAGCTGCCGCAGTCGCCAGGCGTTGATCCTGCCAAGTCCGTCCCCGAAATTGTCCGCACCGTCGAGGAGATGGGTTTTATCGGCATTAACCTGAATCCGGACCCCAGCGGTGGTCATTGGAACGGTTCCTCACTGGCAGATCGCTCTTTTTATCCGATCTACGAAAAGATGGTGGAATACGATATTCCGGCAATGGTGCATGTCAGTGCAGCTTGCAATGACTGCTTCCATACTACCGGCTCCCATTACCTTGGCGCCGATACAACCGGCTTTCAGCAGCTGATGATGTCTGATGTCTTCAAGGATTTTCCTGAGCTGAAGATCATTATTCCTCATGGTGGTGGTGCAGTACCTTACCACTGGGGCCGTTTCCGTGGCCTGGCCCTTGATCAGGGCTTTGACCTGGAAGAGCGCGTGCTGAACAACATCTACTTTGATACATGTGTTTACCACCAGCGCGGCATTGACCTGCTGCTGGATATCGTACCGACCAAGAACATCCTGTTTGCTTCAGAAATGATCGGCGCTGTGCGCGGCATAGACCCGGAAACCGGCCATTATTTTGATGACACCAAGCGCTACATCGATAGCAATACGGCCCTGAGCGCCGAGCAGAAGCAGGATATCTTTGAACACAATATTCGACGCGTGTTCAGCCGGCTGAAAGTGCCTGCCTGATAGTCAGTCAGACACTTTCACACATCATCGGACTGAACAGGAGCATTGGGTAATGAGAGAAAACGTTGTAGTACAGAATATCGAGCGCGCGGATCAGGCCATCATTGACGGGCTGGCAGAGTGTGGTGTGGCGACGATTCATGAAGCCCAGGGCCGCGTAGGCCTGCTGGCATACTACATGCGCCCCATTCAGCAGGACGTTGCGGTGGCAGGTTCTGCAGTGACAATTTCCGGCGCAGCTGGCGATAACTGGATGATGCACGTAGCGATCGAGCAGTGCCGGAAAGGCGACATGATGGTATTTGCGCCCACATCGCCGTCCGTGCACGGCTTCTTTGGCGACCTGCTGGCGACATCTGCCCAGGCACGAGGTGTAGTGGGCCTGATTATTGACGGTGGTGTGCGAGACACTCGGGACCTTCGCCAGATGAACTTCCCGGTGTGGTCCAAGGCTGTGTTTGCCGAAGGCACCATCAAGGAAACCCTGGGTTCAGTAAATATTCCCCTGGTGTGCGCCGATCAGCTGATTAATCCAGGCGACGTAGTTGTTGCGGATGACGACGGCGTAGTCGTTGTTCGCCGGGAGAAAGCCGCTGAAGTTCTGGAGCTGGCCCGCAAGCGCATGGCCCTTGAAGAGTCCAAGCGTGTCCGTATGGCCAACGGAGAATTGGGCCTCGATATCTACGACATGCGCCCGCGCTTGAAAGAGAAGGGGCTCAAGTATGTCTGAGGGCGTTCGTTGCATGTGGATGCGCGGTGGTACATCCAAGGGCGGGTACTTTCTGGCCTCGGATCTGCCGGCAGACACCTCTGAGCGTGATGCCTTACTGTTGCGGGTAATGGGTTCTCCTGATCCGCGACAGATTGACGGTATGGGTGGCGCTGACCCCCTGACTTCCAAAGTGGCAGTGGTCAGTCCGTCTGACCGGGACGATGCCGATGTTGATTACCTGTTTTTACAGGTATTCGTGGATCAGGCCATTGTCACGGACGCCCAGAACTGTGGAAACATTCTGGCCGGTGTGGGGCCTTTTGCCATTGAGCGCGGGCTGGTTCCGGCTGGCAATGGCGATACCGAAGTTCGCATCTTTATGAAGAACACCGGACAGATTGCCCGGGCCCGGGTATCTACTCCCGGCGGTCAGGTCAGCTACGTGGGCGACGCCCGTATTGACGGAGTACCAGGCAGTTCTGCGCCTGTACCCATTACCTTTGAAGACACCGCGGGTTCAAGCTGCGGCGCACTGCTGCCTACTGGCAACACCGTAGACGTTATTGATGGCGTGGAAGTTACGCTGATCGACAACGGCATGCCGGTAGTGGTTATGCGGGCTGAGGATATGGGTATCACCGGGACGGAAAGCCGTGAAGCCCTTGAGGCCAATGAAGCACTGCGGGCGAAACTGGAGTCTATCCGTCTTCAGGCGGGCCCCATGATGAATCTTGGCGATGTCAGCGAAAAATCTGTGCCGAAAATGAGCATGGTAAGCCGAGCAACGGCAGGCGGGGCGCTGTCTACCCGTACCTTTATCCCGCACCGCTGCCATGCCTCGATTGGCGTGCTGGGAGCAGTTAGCGTGGCCACCGCAGCAGTGCTGGAAGGTTCGCCAGCCCGCGGTATTGCAAACCTCCCTGACGGCCCGCGCAAAACCCTTTCCGTAGAGCACCCCATCGGCGAAATGACAGTGATCCTTGATATGGATGAAGGTGGTCAGGTCGGTTCTGCAGCCATTCTGCGAACTGCCCGAAAGCTGTTCGATGGCACTGTCTTTACCCATGAGAATTGATAACAGGTACTGAACGATGATGGATCCAGATTATCTCCCGTTTCACGCCAACCCCAGCAAGCCGGAGTTCAAGGCTCCCGCTGGTGCGGTTGATGCCCACTGCCATGTGTTTGGCCCTGCGGATAAGTTCCCGTACCACCCCAAGCGCAAGTACACCCCGTGCGATGCACCCAAGGAAAAGTTGTTCAAGCTTCGGGATTACCTCGGCTTTGAACGCAACGTGATTGTTCAGGCGTCATGCCATGGCACTGATAACGCGGCCCTGATTGATGCTCTGGAGACGGCGGGGGAGCTGGCTCGTGGTGTTGCTGTGGTTGATCCCGCCATCACCGAAGATGAGCTGAGAGCTATGGACAAAGCCGGCGTTCGCGCCGTGCGTTTCAACTTCGTAAAGCGTCTGGTGGATACCACGCCGCGCGAGGTGTTCGTGTCCATCGCTGAGAAGATCAAGCCGTTGGGGTGGCACATTGTTGTTTACTTCGAAGCTCCGGACCTGGAAGACCTGGCACCGTTCCTCAATGAACTGAACACCACGATCGTGGTGGATCACATGGGGCGTCCGGATGTGGCCAAGGGTGTTGATCACCCGGATTTCCAGCGTTTCATCGACTTGATGAAGAATAACGACAAGATCTGGACCAAGGTCTCCTGCCCAGAGCGGCTGACCCAGACTCCGCCGGATTACTCCGACGTGGTTCCGTTTGCCCGCAAACTGGTGGAAACCTTCCCGGATCGTGTGCTGTGGGGCACAGACTGGCCTCACCCCAACATGAAATCCCACGTGCCGGATGATGGCAAGTTGGTAGACGTGATTCCTCAGATCGCGCCGACCGCCGAGCTGCAGCAGAAGCTGCTGGTCGATAACCCTATGCGACTGTACTGGTCGTGATATTTCCGGTCTGGACAGAGGAGAAAGTCTGATGACAGAAGAAAAGAAAAGCCCCTGGGGCACCATCAAGTTTGATGGTCCGATGGCGACTCAGGGCTATGCGCTGAACAAGATGTGTTTCTCGTTCAACAACGCAGAAGCTCGTGAAGAGTTCAAGAAAGATGAAGCTGCCTACTGCGACAAGTTCGGCCTGACCGAAGCGCAGAAACAGGCTGTTATCAATCGCGACATTCTGGAGCTGGAGCGCCTGGGTGGCAGTATTTACTACCTCGCCAAGTTTGCCGGTGTACTCGGACTGAACGTTCAGGACGTAGGCGGCATCCAGACCGGGCGCACCACTGAAGAATTCAAGGCATACCTGGAGAGCCAGGGTAGGGGCAAGAACAATGGCTAAGATTATTGGCGGTATTACCACCTCACACATCCCGGCGATTGGCATTGCCATGGACAGGGGGCTGACAGAGACCCCGTACTGGAAAGACTTTTTTGACGGCTACCCACCGATTCGCGAATGGTTACATGAACAGAAGCCGGACATTGCCATCGTGTTCTATAACGACCACGGCCTGGAAATGTTCCTGGATAAAAAGCCCACCTTCGCATTGGGCTGTGCCCCGAAGTATGAAAATGCCGATGAGGGCTGGGGCATTGCCACCATTCCTCCGGTCACCGGTGAAACTGAGCTGTCCTGGCACATTGCCAATGAGCTGGTTGAGCACGATTTCGATCCCACTATTTGCCAGGACATCAAGGTAGACCACGGGCTGACCGTGCCGCTGTCATTGATGTACCCGGGGCACAACTATCAGCACCTCAAGGTTATTCCGGTGTGCATTAACTGCGAGCGCCATCCGATGCCGAAACCGTCCCGCTGCTATGCGCTGGGCCAGGCGATTGGTAAAGCAGTTGAGTCTTTTGCCGGCGACCAGAAAGTTGTTTGCTTTGGAACTGGCGGTTTGTCTCACCAGCTCGACGGCGAGCGTGCCGGCATCATCAATGCAGATTTTGACGAAGAGTGCATGGATAAGCTGGTGAGTGATCCTGAGGCTCTGACCAAATACAGCAACGACGATCTAATCGAAATTGCCGGAGCCCAAGGTGTTGAGTTGAACATGTGGCTGGCCATGCGTGGTTGCTTGCTGGGCAAAGTGACCGAAAAGCATCGCAACTACGTGGCGCCGATTTCAAACACCGGTGCTGGTACCCAGTTGCTGTTGAACGAATAAAGAGAACCCAGAAAAGGCGCCGTTGCAGCGGCGCCATCAAATCCACACGCCAACCGAGAAACATGGGAGGTTGCACAGAGAGACCTGGAATTTTCGATTGCAGACCAACACAAAGACACGCTATTCGTTAATTAGAAATTGTTCGACATAGCTTCCTGTCTAAAACGACAAAAATGAGGAAACTACTCCATGATGTTCAAGAATAAATTAGCGCTGGCCATTCTGGCTGCAGGTATCTCCACTCAAGCTGCTGCGGCAGAAATCGGCGAGTTCAATGGCACCAAGCTGAGCATTGGTGGTTATGTTAAGGCCGAGGGTGTTGTTGATATGCCGGATGACGGCGATCAGGATTTCGAAGGTAGCATGCGCGAGTCACGTTTGAATGTATCTGCTGCCAAAGAGGTTAACGGGCACAAACTGAAAGCCTTTGTTGAAGGTGATTTCTGGGACAACAACACAGCGCCCGATGATACAACGTATGCAATGCGTCTGCGCCATGCCTACATAGGCGTTGATAATCTTACTGTAGGGCAGACCTGGAATGGCCAGTTCTTTGCAAACGCTCCGTTTGATGTCGAAATGGTCAACTTCTGGGGATTGGGCACCGGTACTATCGCAGGTAACGGTGCGGTAGTTCGTCCTGATCTGGTAGTGCATTACACGTTAGGTGGCCTGCGTCTGACAGCTCAAGATCCAGTTTGGTCGCAGGCTGCATTCCCTGATCTGGTAGCAGCATACAGCTACCGTACAGGTGGTCACGCATTCAACCTCGCGGTAACCGGACGTGATGTGAGTACCGAAGTTGGTACAGACCCGCTGTCGGACGCAGATAACGGTGATGACTCAGAGTTCGGTGTCGCGGTTTCAGCTGCCGCTAAGCTTCAGTTTGCTGATACCACTCTGGCCCTGAGTGCATTTACGGGTGAAGGTGCTGCGGTATATGCTGGCTGGGGTTATAACGGTGCTACTGGAGCAAGCCAGGATGCTGACGTTGACGCTGCGACCGGCGACCTGATCAAAACCACCGGGTTCTCGGCTGGTGTGACCCAGAAGTTTGCTGCTAACCTGCGTGGTACCGTGCGTTACGGCCAGGTGGAAGCCGATGAAGTGTCATCTGCAATGGACGAAGATACCTTCAAGATGACTAACGTTAACCTGATCTATACCTACATGCCGGGCCTGGATGTAGGTATCGAGTGGCGTGATCAAAACGCTGGTAACCGTCCGCCAACAGCGGCGTCTAGCTCAATGCGCCCCGAGGGCCAGCAGGTTGAAATGTTTGCGAAGTACAGCTTCTGACTTTCTACTTTCAACAAAGCTGAAAAAAAGGGGCGCCAGCAAAGCTGGCGTCCCTTTTTTTTAAGTTGCTCGCCCGTGGAAGTATTCGGAAAATCATGGGGTTAGTCGGAAGGCGGGGTTAATCCTTGGCGAATGAAAGGAGGCCTGCTGGTTGGCAGGCCTCCGAAGGAAGGGAAGTGATGTAGCCGGGAGGCAGTTGGGCCTACCGGAGCTTAAGGATTTCCGGGCCTGGCTGATCGCTGTAGAGTTCGTCAACCAGGGCAGCCCGGTTCTCCAGCACGGCACGCTGGTTGATGCTGCCCTTGTCGGTTACTTCATGGTTGTCGATCTCCGGTGGTTCAATCAGAAGGCGCAGACGCTGAATGCGAGTGGAGCTTCCCGTGCTGTGAGCGGCCATTTCTTCAAGTCTTCTCTGGAACGTTTCCCTGACATGCGGGTGTTCAGCAAGCTCTGTTTCAGTCATGTTCGAGCTGTTATTAACCAGCTCACGACAATGCTGCCAGTCCGGAAATACCATTGCAGAAACAAAGCTCTTGTTGTGGCCGGCTATCACGACGTCTTGCACATAGGGAGCGAAGAAATGGATCACATGAGCCCGAAGCGTGCCAGCGCTCACCCAGGTACCGGTATCGAGCTTGAAGTCTTCTGATACACGGCCATCAAAGCGGAATCCACGGCCGGGCTGGGCCGGGTCGATATACTTGAAGGCATCACCAAGGCAGTAATAGCCCTCGTCATCAAAGGCTTTTTCGGTCAGCTCCGGTGCGCGCCAGTAGCCTGGCGTGATGGTTGGCGCCTTGATGCGGGCTTCGAGTTTGCCGCCATTGGGAACCAGTTTGAGTTCAATGCCGGGTGCGGGTGTGCCGATCACACCGGAGGCACATTCCTCAATGGATGCAAACAACGCCGCAGGGGCAGTCTCGGTTGAACCGAGGCCGGTTAGCATGGGTACTTTTTTTCCGGTATGCTCAATGGCCAGCTCATCCAGGGCATCCCAGATGTGTTGGGAAAGACCGGCGGCGGCGAAGTACATCAGTTTCAGGCGAGAGAAGAACGACCTGGCTACATCCGGATTTTCCCGAAGCTTCTTGACCAGCAGCTCATAGCCCTTTGGAACATTGAAATAAACCGTGGGGGCAACATCTCTCAGGTTATTGAGCGTGATTCCAATAGCGCCATCGGTGGGTTTGCCATGGTCGATGTACAGTGTTCCGCCGTTGTACATCACAATCCCGGCATTATGATTACCCCCAAACGTATGATTCCACGGCAGCCAGTCGAGCATGACGGGTGGCTCGTCCGCGAGAAAGGCGAGAACCGAGCGCAGCATAGCCTGATTGGCGCAGAGCATACGCTGGGTGTTGATAACTGCTTTCGGCATGCCTGTGGAGCCTGAGGTAAACAAGAACTTGGCGATGGTGTCTCCACTGACCGCCTCGTTTGCCCGGGCTACTGCTGCGTCATCGGTTTCTTCAAGCAATTCGTCGTAACGAGTAATTGGGTTACAGCAGCCATCCATTGCGTGATCGGCGGTAATTGCGACCACAGGAGTATTTGGAGCCACGGTATCAATCGCATCCCGGTAGGGGCCAAGATTATCGACGAAGATTAGCCCCGGGGTAATGGTATCGAATACATGGCGAAGTTTGCCAAAATCGGTAGAAACCAGCGAATAGGCAGTGGATATCGGAGAGTAGGGCACACCTATGTACAGTGCCGCCAATGCCATCATGAAGTGCTCAGTGCTGTTACCGGATAGTATGACCAGTGGCCGGTCTTCACTGAGGTTCTGTGTGAGTAGCCAGGTAGCGATGGCTTTCATCTGTCGAATAGTGTCAGCGTAAGTCAGCTTCTCCCATTCCTCATTTGCGCCGCGTTGAGCAAGAAATACCCTGTCAGGGGTTGTGTCTGCCCAGTATTCAAGACGGTCAGTCAGGGTACGGGCGTATTCCCCGAGGTCTGACTTGCATCTGACAATCTGGCAGCCGTCGTCGCGGTACTGCACATCAATAGGGTGATTTACCACGTTTACGGGGTGGAAGTCGGACAACATGATCGCTTCTCCTTTACGCCCCTTTATTAGCTTTTATGGGGCGCGTAAGTTCATGCATTTTCGTTGTTGTTAGCCGCGTGCGATAACCAGTCTCACGGCTCGAAACGGTATTCAGCAACGCCTCGGTCTGCATGCCTGAACGTTGTCAGGTGTGCAGCAATATGCGGTACTGTAAAAGCAAAATAGTAGTCGGCCAGAGCCCGTAAATTACGGTAGTACTGAGGGTTTTCATGCTCCCTCTTAATGGCCGTGTTGGCGGTACACGCAAGTTGCCAGGCACAGCATAGTTTGCCAAGAGCTTCCAGAAATGGAACGCCACCAGCATTCAGGGCAAGGCTGTGGTTAGCTGCAGAGTTTATAATTTCAACGGCTTGGCGGACGGCACTCGCGTTTTGCCGTAGGTGCGGGCCAAAGGGATTGTCGGCATGGAACTGTTCCGTGTCCTGATCGATCTCCGCCAACAAATGCAAGAGCGCTTCACCACCATCTGCTTTGATCTTTCGAAAGACCAGATCGCGGGCCTGGATGCCCGTGGTTCCTTCATAGATTGTGGTTATTCGGGCATCCCGCATTAATTGTGCGACGCCGGTTTCCTCCACAAATCCCATACCACCGAAAACCTGTATGGTCGTCCCTGTCATCAGGTTTGCTTTCTCGGTCGCATAGGCCTTGAACACTGGTGTCAGCAGTGCAATACGTGCCTGAAGTGTTTTGCGCTCGTCTGCATGGTCTGTGTGCTCGGCTTTATCGATCAAGGCGGCAATGAGATACCCCAAACCACGAAGGCCCATCACTTCAGAGCGGATGGACAGTAGCATGCGGGCCACGTCCGGGTGATGGGCGATCGCAGTTCTGCCTCTGCCATTGACGGCGTCGGTGCCTTGAATACGTTCCAGGGCATAGGCCTGCGCTCGCTGAAAACCTGCCTCGCCCAGGCCGACGCCTTGCATGCCGCAACTTAGCCGGGCTTCGTTCATCAGAACAAACATAGCCTCGAGGCCCCGGTTTTCATGGCCGATCAGTTCACCGTAACAATCGTCATTATCGCCATAGCTGATTGAGCAGGTCGGGCTGCCGTGGAGGCCGGTTTTGTGCTCGATACCGGTACAGACCAGATCATTGCTTTCTCCCGGCCTGCCATCATTGTCGATGCGGAACTTTGGCACCGCAAACAGCGAAATACCTCGGCTTCCGGCAGGTGCATCAGGGGTGCGGGCCAGCACCAGATGCACAATATTCTCCGCCATATCATGGTCGCCGTAGGTAATGTAAATTTTCTGGCCCTTGATCAGGTAGCTCCCATCGCGTCCGGGTATGGCCTTGGTGGTCAATGCGCCGAGATCTGACCCTGCGCCGGGTTCTGTCAGCGCCATGGCGACAGTCCAGCGACCCGTAATGATCGGCTCAAGATAGCGCTGCTTCTGCTCGCCGGTTCCGAAATGAAGCAGAATTTCACTGCCGCCCTGAGCGAGGGCGTGAAACATCACGAACGCCAGGTTGGCTGATAGCCACATTTCGTTAACGGGTTGAGCGATAAACTTGGGCAATGACTGGCCGCCGTATTCCGCTGGCAGGGCCAGGCCCATCCAGCCGGCTTCGCAGAACTGGCGATAGGCGTCTTTCCAGCCCGGCGGCGTAGTCACACGACCGTTCTCGAATCGACAGCCTTTGGTATCGCCTACGGTGTTAAGCGGCGCAAGTTCACCTGACGCGAATTTACCCGCTTCCTCCAGCACGGCCGAGACCAGGCCTGAGTCGAACTCTTCAAGGCCACTCCAGTTGGCCAGACCGGATTTATGCAGTGCTTGTTCTACCAGCAGCTGCATGTCCCTTAGTGGAGCTTGGTACACACTCATCGCTCACCCCTGTGGTTATTTCGCTGCCATCCGGATAGCACCATCCAGACGAATGGTTTCTCCATTAAGCATGGTGTTCTCGATAATCTGCTGGGCCAGAGATGCGTACTCGTCCGGGTTGCCGAGCCGTTGCGGGAAGGGTACGGATTCTCCCAGCGACTTTTGAACATCTTCCGGGAGAACGTCCATCATCGGGGTTTTAAACAGGCCTGGTGCGATAGTCATCACGCGAATGCCGAAGCGCGCCAGCTCGCGGGCAATGGGAAGTGTCATGGACACAATGCCGCCCTTAGACGCAGCATAGCCAGCCTGACCAATCTGGCCATCAAAGGCTGCAACCGACGCAGTGTTAATGATCACACCCCGTTCGTTATCGGGGCCTGGCTCGTTATGCTGCATCTTGTCGGCGGCGAGGCGAATCATGTTGAAGGTGCCCAGAAGGTTCACATTCAGCGCGCGCTGAAAGGATTCCAGGCGATGCGGCCCCTCACGTCCGACGACTCGTTCGGCTCCAGGGATACCAGCACAGTTGACTACCCCGCTGATAGCGCCAAAGTGTTTCTCGGCGGCATCCACGCAGGCCTGTACAGATGCTTCATCGCTGATGTCTGTGCGGCAGAACTGGGTGTTCTGGCCCAGCTCTGCGGCGATTGTGTGGCCTTTATCGTCATTGATATCGGCCATGGTGACCCTTGCCCCCAGAGCAACAAGGCGGCGGGATACGGCCTCGCCAATACCGGAGCTGGCACCGGTCACAATAAAATGATGATCCTGAATTTTCATAGGTTCGCTCCTCGATTCTTGTTGGTGGTCAGGATGGCTTTTTACGGTTCAGGAACTTACCGATACGTTCTTTAACTTCGCCGCTGCTTTGTGTGATTCCGGTAATCAGCGATTCAGTGTACAAACCGTCATCGCTTGCCATGTTCTCAATTCGTGACAGGCCGGTGGTTATAGCCCAATTGGAATAGCGCGAGTTAGTGGCAATGGTGGTAGCAAGCTCCCTGGCCTTGGCGATAGCTTCGCCCTTCGGGACGACATAGTGAGCCAGGCCAAGACGTTCGCCTTCCTGGGCACTGAGGGTTCGACCGGTCAGCATCATTTCGGTCATCCGGCTGGAACCGATAATGCGTGCCACCGTCACCGAGGCGCCGCCACCTACAAAGATTCCGTGACGGCCCTCGGGCAGGCGATAGAATGTGCTTTCATCGGAAACCCGCACATGCGCGCAGGCCGCCAGTTCCAGTCCACCTCCGATTACCGCGCCGTGCAGGGCGGCCACGACTGGTATTCCAGAGTTCCGGATATAGCTGAATACCCGGTGCCACATGCGAGAGTGTTCTACTACTTCGAATGGCTCGCGGGCGGTATGCTCAGACAGATCCAGTCCTGAGCAAAACTCAGGTCCGTTACCGGTGAGCATGATGACGTCGAGATCAGACGGCAGGTTGCGGAAGACATCTTCGATCTCCAGACACAGGTGATCGTTGATTGCGTTCTTCTTTTCCGGGCGATTGAGTGCCAGGTGCCCTATGCCGTCCGTCACAGTGAACGTCAGGTAACGGTAGTCGGTCATCGTGATACCTCTTCTTGTTCTTTCGGTTCCCCTTTACGTATACGGGAACGGTTTTGATGAAAAATAATGGTAGACCACAACAAAGTTACAGTAAAACTATTATTGAGGCTACCCAGTACTGATCTAGCGGTCTGAAACCCGGATTACGACAGCCATGGCCTGATCGCCGCCGGCACATCCGGTGAACAGGCCGTAGCCACCACCAAGCAGAACCAATTCCTCGATCAACTCGATGATTGAGCGCATACCGGTTGGGCCTTGGGGATGGCCCCAGATCATGGAACAGCCGTAGTTGTTCATCGTCATCACATCCACGCCGGTTGCTTTGGCAAAGGCAACGTCGTTTACGGCAAACGGGTTGTGGGTCTTGATCGCTTTGATATCTGTGTAATCGATGCCGGCGCTGGCAAGTGCCCTTGCAGCGGCATCGATAGGCGCTGCCGGCATGTGGGCAAGCTCGGTACGGGCCTGGCCAAATCCGCATAGTTCAATACGAATCTGATCGTCTTTGCTGAGCTCCCGGGCCTTTTCCGGTGTGGTGACAATCATCGAGGCATTGCCATCGGCTGGGTGTGTCATGTTGCCGAAGGTAACTACCCCGCCTTCCGTAACCGGTTTGAGTCTGGCCAATCCTTCCGCGGTGGTAGGGAACACGCCTTCGTCGCCTGAGAGGGTGCTAACCTCTTTTCGAAAAGATGGGTTCGGGATGCTGAAGGGCAGTGTCATGTAGCGCTTCTGAAAGGCCTGGTCGTCCTTCATGGCCTCCTGGTATTGCTCGAAGCGGCGCAGCGCGACCTCATCCAGCTCCTCCCGGGTAATGCCAAACTGTCTGGCAACGTTCTCCCCGGTATCGATCATGGAGTGGCCGCCGATCGGGTCATGCTGCATGTTGTAGGGCACCTGGTCTTCTGACTGGCCGTTGCCGCCGGGGCCGGATGGTGCCGGGTAATAGATGTGGGGGCCGTTGGAGCAACGGTCCGCTGTCATAAGAAGGGAGGTTGTGGCCAGTCCCATGACAATTTCTGAGGCGCTTGCGAACAAACCGCGTACGCCCGTTGCACATACCTGGCTCAGCATGTGGCCGGGCGTGCGCTTTGCACCGGCTTCATACAGTGGCCATGGAGCACCGTAGAACGATTGGAACTGGTTGTTGGTCATCCCGAAAACGCCTGAATCAAAGATGCCCGGGTCGATTTCCCGCTTTGCCAGCTCGCTTTTGGTTACCCAGGCGGCAAACTTCATGGCATGTAAATGCTGAAGGGAGCCTTGCCACTTGGTAAAGGGTGTGGACCAGTAGGCACCGTAAGGAATTTCGACATTGTTGATAGCCATGCTGAGCTCCTGTTATCTGGTTGTTGGTGAGCTGTCCGGGTCAGTTCTGCTTGCTCATGATGTCGGCCAGGCCGCCCCACTGCTCTTGGAACAGTTCTTTAGGCATTTCCTTTAGGTCGTCTGCAATATGAGGACGGAAATCCATGGCGCCGAGGACATCTTTCTCGAGATCAAGACCCGGTGCGATTTCGATCAGGGTGATGCCGTTTTCCCGGAGCTCAAACACGGCTCGCTCGGTTATGTACAGCACGGGCTGCCGATTTTGCCGGGCAATGTCTCCGCTGAAGGTAATCTGGTCTACAGCTTCTACAAATTTCCTGGCTTTGCCTTCCTGAGCGATGCGGATGCCGTTTTCGCTGAACTCGTATTTGGCGCCTGCAGTGAGTGTGCCGCAGAACACCACCTTCTTAGCGCTCTGGGTAATGTTGATAAACCCGCCGGGGCCAACGACTTTTGGCCCGAATTTGCTGACGTTCAGGTTCCCTTTGGCGTCTGCCTGGGCCAGGCCAAGGAAAGCGATATCCAGCCCGCCGCCGTCGTAGAAATCGAATTGGGCATGGTGCTCAATGATGGCATCTGCATTCCAGGCCGCCCCAAAATCACCACCGGATGCAGGGATGCCACCGTAGGTTCCCAACTCTGTGGTGAGGGTGAACTGTTTGACGACGCCCTCTTCAGCGGCTACGGACGCCACGCCGTCTGGCACACCAATCCCGAGGTTAACGAGCTTGCCGGCCCGTAATTCCATGGCAGCCCGCCGTGCAATCAGTTTTCGCTCGCTGAAAGGCATTGGTGGGATGGCGCCAAGAGGTACCCGTGTGTTACCGGCAAGGCCCGGGTTGTAAAGTGTTGTAATGGTTTGCTTGTGGTTCTCCGGCTCGGCAACTACGACGTAGTCCACCAGGGCGCCAGGTATCCGAACGTCTTTCGGATGAAGGGTGTGAGCTTGGGCCAGGTATTTCACCTGGGCGATAACAATGCCGCCGGTGTTGTGGGCGGCTTGTGCCATTGGCAGCGCTTCGCTGATCTGGGCTTCTTCCTCGACGGTAAGATTGCCGTTCTCATCCGCGGTTGTAGCGCGAATAACGGCTACGTTTACAGGAAAGCTCTTGTAAAGCAGCCACTCTTCATCCTCGATGCTGATCAACTTGACCAGGTCCTCTTTGGTCTGGGGAGTAACCTTGCCACCGGAAATCCGCGGGTCGACATAGGTGCCCATGCCCACTTTGGTTATAACCCCGGGCTTGTGCCCGGCAATCTGGCGCCAGAGCGTGGCCAGTACACCCTGCGGCAAAAGGTAAGCTTCAATTCTATTGTCGGCCACCATTTGCGCCATTTTGGGAGCCTGGCCGGTGTGCCCCGAGATCAGTCTTCTGACCAGGCCGTCGTGGGCCAGGTGAGCCATGCCAGCGTCTTTTCCGTCACCGCACCCGCAATCGTGAACCGGGGTCAGGTTGCGGGGACTACCCGTTTCCAGAAACCGCTTCTCCAGAGCTTGAGCAATCTGTTCCGCAAAATAGGACATCCCGATTGTCGTCCATGCGACTGTGTCGCCATCCTTGATCAGTCCCGCAGCCTGATCGGCGCTAATGATCTTGCTCATCCCCTTAACCTCTTGTTTTTAGGTTTATCCAAGGCTCTTTTCTGGCCGTGATCCGTCGTTCTGTTTATCCGCGCCACACGGCATCGGACACAAATTACGTTGGTTGTGTTAAACAGTATACATCCAAGATAGTTTGCCAAGTCAACAGTTATCATCTAGGGTTTTTAGGTGCTCCGACGTTGGGCTAATGTTTATGCGCACATATGTTGTGCACTAAAACAATTTATGCGATAAATGGATTGGCGGTCGCCGGAAGACCGGCGCATCGTCAAACATTGCAATCCAACACCACAACAACAAACAGGGTGTGATCATGCGTAGAAAAATGCTTGCTGCAGTTATGTCGATGTCTCTGGCCGGTGTGGGCGTTTCGTCCCAGGCCTTGGCCGCAGATCCCGAGTTCACCTTCAAGCTTCACCACTTCCTGCCGCCAATGTCTATGGCACACCAGGAGTTCCTGACTCCTTGGGCTGAGAAGATCGAAGAAGAGTCAGACGGCCGCATCGAGATTGAAATTTATCCCGCGATGCAACTCGGTGGCACTGCGCCACGGCTATACGACCAGGCGCGTTCCGGTGTTGTGGATATCTCATGGACGGTGGGTGGTTACACACCAGGCCGTCACTCGGCCGCGACAGTATTTGAGCTGCCGTTTATGCCCGCAAACGCCGAGATCACCAGCATGGCTGTTCAGCAGTATGCTGAAGAGGAAATGGCCGAGGAGTTGAAGGATGTTCATCTGTTGGCGATGCATACCCATGCCCCAGGGTCGCTGCATAATCGCAATCAGGAAGTAAAAAGCCTTGAGGACCTGGATGGCTTGAAGGTTCGCACGCCCAACAAGGTAATGGGTGAAGCTTTTGACCGCATGGGTTCAAATCCGATTTTCATGCCCGTGCCGCAAATGCCAAGTGCCCTGTCCAAGGGGGTAATGGATGTAGCGGTATTGCCGTTTGAAGTGACCGCACCGCTGAAGATTCACGAGTTGGTGGAGTACCACACCGAGATCAAGGGCGATCGCGGCCTTTACGCCCAGTTTTTCCTGTTCAGTATGAACAAGGAAGCCTATGAGTCATTGCCGGAAGATTTGCAGAAGGTCATCGATGACAACTCCGGTATTGAACTGGCAGGCCATATTGGCCGCCTGTTTGATAAATCTGAAGCGACCGGCCGCCAGGCTGCAGTCGATGAAGGGAATTCGTTCTACACCCTGACAGAGGAAGAAACCCGGCGTTGGAAAGAGGCGACCCGCCCGGTTGTCCAGAAGTGGATCGAAGACATGAACGATGACGGATACGACGGTGAGCGTCTGTTCAAGAAGGCTAATGATCTGATCTCAAAGTACGAAGCCCAGGTGAATGGTGAGTCATGAGTGAAGCGCAGCTGGATCAATCCACCGCACCGTCAGCGGTCGTGAGTAAAGGGTTGGCCTGGCTGTCCCGCCAGTTTGCGCTGGCGGGAGGTCTCATCATGATGGCGCTGGCAATCATGCAGGTTGTCAGCATCATCGGCCGCTCAGCTGCCGGAATGGCCGTTCAAGGCGATTATGAACTGGTAGAAATGGGACTTGCCATGGCTGTTTTTTTGTTCCTTCCCGAGTGTTATCTCAGACAGGGCCATGTAGTCGTAGATTTGTTTACCGCGCACTGCCGGCAAAGCACTATCCGATTTTTGGAGGGAGTTGGAGATCTGTTGTTTTTGGTCGTCTCGGCAGTATTGGTTTGGCGTCTGACCTTGGCCGGTATTGAATCCCGGGATTATTGGGAGCAGTCCATGATACTGGGATTACCCCACTGGTGGATGTATGCCATTGGTGTGGTGTGTTGTGCGGTCATGGCGATGTGCGCGATGGACCAGTTGTATTTGCGTGCCCGGAGGTTGTTTAAATGACGGATGTTCAGCTGGCTTTTGCGATGATGGGCGTGTTGCTTGTGTTAATGGCATTGCGCATTCCGATAGCACTGGCAATGCTTGGAAGCGGCGCCCTGGGTTATGTCTTAATCGCTGATGTTTCCGCACTACTGCAATATTTGGGTACCGCACCGGTCACGAAATTTTCGACTTATGACCTTTCGGTTGTGCCCTTGTTCTTGCTGATGGGAGAGCTTGCGACCCGGGCTGGTATTACTTCAGAACTCTTCCGCACCTGTAACAAGTGGGTTGGCCAGATGCGAGGAGGTCTCGCGATGGCATCGGTAACTGCCTGTGCCGCATTCGGTGCGATCTGTGGCTCATCCTTGGCAACTGCATCAACTATGGGGAAAGTGGCGCTGCCCGAGATGAAGAGGATGAATTACTCCGGTGGCCTCTCAATTGGTTCCCTGGCTGCTGGGGGAACCCTTGGAATCTTGATTCCACCGTCTATGGTGCTGATTATTTATGCCGTTCTGACGGAGCAGAATATATCCAAGATGTTCATGGCTGCCTTTATTCCAGGCTTCCTTGCAGCCTTTGGCTATTTGCTTGCCATAGCCATTTATGTACGCCTGTTTCCGGAAGCAGGCCCGAGAGGGGAAAAAACCACCTGGGCAGAGAAGCTCCGATCTACCGCTAATGTCTGGCACATCACCATTATATTTCTGATCGTGCTCGGCGGCATCTATCTGGGGTTCTTTACCCCGACTGAAGCGGCAGCCGTAGGTGTTGTCCTGACTGCGATCCTTGCATTCTGGCACGGCAACATGGGGCTGGCCATGTTCCGGGAAAGCCTGGTGCGAACGGCGATTTCTTCCGGCATGATTTTTTTTATTGTCTTCGGAGCTGATATGTTCAGCGTATTTATCGCCTTGTCCAGATTGCCGGACGTTGGCGTTGACCTGATCCAGAATTCCGGCCTTTCGCCCTACGTGATACTGATACTGATGCTGATGACCTATCTTGTGATGGGTTGTTTTCTGGATAGCCTTGCAATGATCTTGCTGACCATTCCAGTCTACTTTCCGATAATAATGGCGATGGATTTCGGGATACCGGCTGCAGATGTAGGAATCTGGTTTGGTATACTCGCGCTCGTTGTGGTGGAAGTTGGACTTATTACACCCCCTGTGGGCATGAATGTCTTTATCATAAAGTCCTTTGACCCCACGATTTCATTGAAAGAAGGCTTTAAAGGTGTGTTGCCGTTCCTGATGTCTGACGTTGTGCGAGTTGGACTTTTGGTAGCATTTCCACCACTTTCTTTGTGGTTGGTTCATGTTCTTTCCTGACCACACAACTGAAAAATAAAGAACGATGGGAGGTGTGATGGGCAGCGCTGCCAATAATCTGGTTTCGACCGAGGAAGACCCGGTGAATTACGGAGTGCTTGACCATATGCTGGGGTACAAGCTCCGGCGAGCACAGTTGACGTTCTTCAACAGCTTTTCTGCGGCCTGTTCTGACCTGGGCGTAAGCCCGGGTCTTTTTGGTGTGTTGGTGGTTGTGAAGGAAAACCCGGGTCTGACCCAGACCGCGGTTGCCAAAGCTCTGGCTAACGACCGCTCTGCGATGGTGGGAGTAGTCGACAAGCTGGAAAAAATGGATCTGATTGAGCGCAGACCGTCAAAAAAGGATCGTCGGTCTTATGCTCTTTTCATGACGCCATACGGATTGAAGTTTTACGAGAAACTCATCAAACGGGTGTCTGATCAGGAAGAAGAGCTATATAAGCTTTTGAAACCCGGTGAGAAAGAAATGCTTCTGGCTATTTTGGATAAGTTTGACTGATCTTGCCCAAAGCTGACTTGTTTCAAGGGGCGGGCGAGTTGTGCCGAAATCAGAAAAAGGGGCGGCCCAGACGGGCCGCCCAGATGGAGAGCAACAACGATGCTAACCTGTAATCAGTGTGACGGGTTTGAGGCTCTTTGAATAATTGATTGTGGGCTTTTTCTATTCAAAAAAAGTATAGGTCAGTATTTGTTCGGCTTCGGTCCGATTTCATCTGATCGCGAAGTGGTCGCGTTTTCCAGACGCCAGCTGGCTTTTCTTTGTTGGGCCTTCAGGGTGCACCTGTGAACCTCAATAAGAGCGAACAAAGAAACGTGACTGCCCAACCTTCCAGTGTTTCCCAAATTGCCCGGAAAGTTCCTGCCGATGTTGTCGTGCTGCTGGCAGGAATTACGGCGGCTTTACATGTGGGCAAATTGCCGCCGGCCATTCCTGTATTGCAGCAGGAGCTTGGTATAACACTGGTGCAGTCAGGATTTCTGTTATCTCTGGTACAGCTGGCGGGGATGCTGGGGGGGCTTGTAATCAGTGCATTTTCCGATGCCTTTGGTTTACGCCGTAGCATTCTGACGGGCCTGCTTCTATTGGCGTTGGCAAGCATTGTGGGGGGATTAGCTCGCAGCGCTGAAGCACTGCTGTGGCTTCGGGGCATAGAGGGGCTTGGTTTTCTGATGGTGACGTTGTCAGCCCCTGCGCTGATTCGCAAGCTGGTAAGACCGGAAAACCTGAATTTGCGGCTGGGCTGGTGGAGTTGCTACATGGGCCTGGGTATTGGCTCGGCGCTGCTTCTGGCTCCCTGGGTGTTAGCCGGCGTGGGTTGGCAGGGTTGGTGGTGGGTGCTTGCTGCAATCTCCATACTGATGCTGTTTGCGGTCTTGCTATACGTACCTGCAGATCGGGCCCAACAGCAGGAAGGGGATGCGGCGGTTCCCGGTTTGGGGCCAATCTTCCGTCGTTTGTGGAAAACGCTCAGCCATGCGGGCCCTTGGTGGATTGCACTGACTTTTGCCATGTACTCCAGCCAGTGGCTAGCTGTTGTCGGGTTCCTTCCTTCAATCTATGTAGAAGCTGGCTTGAGTGGCACTGTGCTCGGCGTGCTGACCGCACTCGTAGCATTGATCAATGCTATGGGCAATGCGGTGGCAGGGCGCCTGATGCATGCAGGATTAAGCCCCGTTCGTCTGGTTTACGTCGGCTTCATTGCGATGGGGGTGAGCGCCGTGGTGGCATTTTCCGGCTGGAGCGCAGACTGGCCAATAGTGCGCTACCTGGCCGTGCTTGCCTTCTCGGGGCTTGGCGGCATTATTCCGGCAAGCCTGTTTGCCCTTTCTGTGCAGATTGCCCCGGATAAAAGCACGATTTCCACTTCGGTAGGATGGATGTTGCAGTTATCTGCCATCGGCCAGTTTGTTGGGCCACCGGTAGTGGCTGCAGTGGGGACGATGGTGGGTGGCTGGCAGCTGACATGGGTGGTCACGATGATTTGTTCTGTTGCGGGCGTGGTGTTTATTGGTTTGGTGGGGCGGGTTGTGAGTGCTAAATTGGGGTAGTGTAGGTGCTTTTAGCTGTTTTTGTCATAATGCAGCTTTATTCGACCTTCTGATCGTTTTGTCTTTAGGTGGCTTCCTATATTCTTTGTTCCTTACCAAAGTTAAGAGTGTACGCGGTATATACCACCCGCACACCCGGAGGTTTTCGTAGTGCCTCACAAGATTCTGATGCTCGGTGCCGGCGGCATCGGCGGCTATTACGCTGCAAGGCTGGCTGAAGCCGGCCACCAGGTTGTGCTGACCGCCCGTGGAGATCACCTCGCGGCCCTACAAGCGAACGGCCTGACCGTTGATTATGAAGGGCAGGTTTTCCACCATTCACTCCCGGCTTGCCACCACCAAGACCTTGTTCGCGACTATCAGGCGGATGATTTTGAC
>JAJUHY010000253.1 GCA_029265735.1 Marinobacter segnicrescens
AGGATGACGATAAGGTAAAAGCCGAAGAACAGGATGACGACGCTTCGGAGGAAAAAGACCGTAAAAAGTCAGGCAATGCCGGCCGCCGCGAAACCATCAAGGTGCCCAGCCTGGACGGTTTTGAGAAAGTACCCGTTATTGAAATCAACGTCAGTGAAGGTGACACCGTCAGCGAGGAAGATTCCCTCGTCACCGTCGAGTCTGACAAGGCCACCATGGATATCCCGTCCCCCTACGCCGGCCGGATTGAGAAAGTGCTGGTGAAAGAGGGCGATGAAATTTCCGAAGGCGATGAGCTGGTAGAGATTATCATTGAAGAGGGTGAGGAAGAGGCAGAGTCGGGGTCTGAAGAAACGTCCCAGGACGACAAGCCAGAGAAAGAATCCCGAAGCGAAAAGCCCGGGAAAAAGGAAAATACCGGTAAGGCTCGTACTGAAAGTCGCGACACTGAGGACCTGGACGCGGATGAGCCCAGGGAAGATCGGGAAGGGGACAGTACCTACCGGGTCCCGTCTGCGGGCAGCAAGGTGCACGCCGGCCCCGCGGTGCGCAAGCTGGCCCGTGAGCTCGGCGCCGACCTCACCCGGGTAAAGCCCACCGGCCCGAAAGACCGCATCCTCAAGGACGATGTGGAGAGCTACGTTCGCCAGAACCTCCGCAAGACCCAGGAAGGAAGCTCCATGGAGGGTACGGGCATCCCGGGCATCAAACTGCCGGACTTCACCCAGTTTGGCGAGGTGGAACGGGAAGCCATGTCCCGGATCATGACCGCCACTGCCGCCAATATGCAGAAGAGCTGGCTGAACGTTCCCCACGTGACCCAGTTTGACGAAGCGGACATCACCGAAATGGAGGCCTTCCGCAAGGGCCAGAAACAGGCCGGGGAGCAGAAGGGCATCAAGCTTACGCCGCTGCCATTCATCCTCAAGGCCTGTGCCGCTGCCCTGGAGGCGCTGCCCCAGTTCAACGTCTCGCTGGACATGCAGCGCAAGGAAGTGGTGCGCAAGAAGTACATCCATATCGGGATTGCGGTGGACACACCCCATGGCCTGATGGTGCCGGTGATCCGGGACGTGGATCAGAAAGGTCTGTGGCAACTGGCGCAGGAAGCTGCCGAGCTGGCAGACAAGGCCCGGGACCGGAAGCTGAAACCCGCAGAAATGCAGGGTGCCTGCTTTACCATAACCAGTCTGGGGGGTATCGGCGGTACGGCGTTCACGCCTATCGTCAACACTCCGGAAGTGGCGATACTGGGCGTGTCCCGGGCGGCAATGAAGCCGGTATGGGATGGCGCAGCCTTTCAGCCCCGGCTGATGCTGCCTCTGTCACTGTCCTATGACCACCGGGCGGTGAATGGCGCAGATGCTGCGCGGTTTACCAATCTTCTGGCCCAGTTGCTGGGGGACATCCGGCGGCTGTTGTTATAACTCCCTCGTGGGCTATGACTCCAGTCCACGTTGGCCTCACCCTCTCCCTTTCCAGTGGAAGGGGGGAGGGCGGCTAACATGACCTTCCTGAATTCCACCACCTTTGCTTTCCTGGACCTGGAAACCACCGGCGGTTCCACGGCCTATGACCGTATCACAGAGATCGGAATCCGCTTCTGGCGGGATGGGCAGGTGGTAGACGAATGGCAGACCCTGCTTAATCCCCGAATTCGCATACCGGCGTTTATCGAACGCTACACCGGTATCACCAATGAAATGGTGGCAGACGCACCGCTATTTGAAGACATCGCTGATGAGTTTGAAGAAAGGCTGAAGGGCACGGTTTTTGTCGCTCACAATGCCCGCTTTGACTACGGCTTTGTGAAGGCCGAGTTCCGCCGCCTGATGCGCCCCTTTGCTGCCAAAGTGCTGTGCACCGTCAAGCTCTCCCGGCGTCTTTATCCCGAACACAAACGCCATAATCTGGATGCCTTGATCCAGCGCCATAACCTGGGAACTGTCCAGCGCCACCGGGCGATGGGTGATGTGATTGCCATGCTGGGCTTCTTCGAGCGGGCCCTGGTGGAACATGGTCAACTCCAGGTTGAAGAGGCGGTTCGAACCCTGCTGCAGCGCCCCAGCGTACCTTCCCATATGCCACCAGATGTGCTGGATGAGGTGCCGGCGGTGCCCGGGGTGTACCGGTTCTATGGTGAAAACGATCTGCTGCTATATGTGGGCAAGAGCACCAATATTGCCCAGCGGATTGCCTCGCATTTTTCCGGCGACCACAACACCAGCAAGGGCATCCGGTTGTCCCAGAGCATGCGCCGTCTGGAGTGGACCGAGACCGCAGGCGAACTGGGAGCTCTCCTGCTGGAGCTGCGGCAGATCAAGACCCTGCGCCCCATGTATAACCGGCGGTCACGAGCGGCGAAAACCCTTTGGAGCATTGAACTCACCAGTAATGAGCAGGGCTATCTTCAGGCCCGACTGGTCCAGCAGATCGAGCCCCACCAGCTGGGCCTGTACTACGGACTGTTCCGCAGCAAAAAAGACGCCCAGCGGGCGCTGACCGGGATCGCCGCCAAAAATGACCTGTGCAACAAGCTGCTCGACCTGGAACCGGAACAGCCGCCAGGCCCCTGCTTCCAGCGCACCCTGGGCCGCTGCAAGGGCGCCTGCGAAGGGCTGGAAGACGTCACCCGGTACAATTTACGGGTCCAGATTGCGTTTCATAGCCTGCGGCTGAAAACCTGGCCCTGGCAGGGTCCTGTAGGCGTCCGCGAGCATAACCCGGTCACCGGTCGGACTGACATCCTCATCATCTACAACTGGATGCATGTGGCAACGGTGCACTCCGAAGAGGAACTGCACGACCTGAGCCTTCGGGGCACGGCTGTGACTTTCGACGCAGATTCTTACCGTCTGGTGGTCAAGGCATTGGCGGGCAAGGGCGTTGGTGGGTTAAAACTCATTGAACTGCCACCGGTGGGAGAACCGGAAATTCTGACAGACTCCCCTCAAAACGATTGAATTTTCCTCGCACTCCTGGTCTGACGTATGATAAACCTTTTTCAGTTCCGGCCCGAACGACCCGGCGCCGGCACCCAGCCCTGCAAAGCACCTACAAGAGTCCAGAGGATAGTATGAACAGAGAACCCGTCACCCGCGAGCTTTTCGATGATGTCATGGTCCCCAACTACGCCCCGGGCGCCATGATTCCTGTGCGAGGTGAGGGGTCACGACTCTGGGACCAGGACGATCGCGAATACGTGGACTTCGCCGGCGGCATCGCCGTTACCAGCCTCGGGCACGCCCATCCCGGACTGGTCGGTGCTCTCATTGAGCAGGCCGAAAAAGTCTGGCACCTGTCCAACGTCCTCACCAACGAACCCGCCCTGCGGCTGGCCAAAACCCTCTGCGACCTTACCTTCGCCGAGCGGGTGTTCTTCGCCAACTCCGGCGGCGAAGCCAACGAAGCCGCCTTCAAACTCGCCCGTCGCCACGGCTGGACCCATCACGGACCCGAAAAGCACGAGATCATCTCATTTACCAACTCCTTCCACGGCCGTACCCTGTTTACCGTCAGCGTAGGCGGCCAGGCGAAATATCTCGAAGGCTTCGAGCCAGCCCCCGGCGGCATCCACCACGCAACCTTTAACGACCTGGATTCAGTGAAAGCACTGATCTCCACCGAAAAAACCTGCGCCGTCGTGGTCGAACCCATCCAGGGAGAAAGCGGCATACTCCCCGCCGACCCCGAGGTCCTCCAGGGCCTGCGTGAGCTCTGCGACCAGCACAACGCCCTGCTGATCTTCGACGAAGTCCAGACCGGCGCCGGCCGCACCGGCTACCTTTACGCCTACCAACACTACGGCGTAACCCCCGACAT
>JAJUHY010000322.1 GCA_029265735.1 Marinobacter segnicrescens
ACGGCCAGGACGGAGCCTGGGCCCGACGCATCCACTCTCCTGGAGCAACGGGTCATTGCCGATCTCGACCACCTGCTCCGCCTGCAGGCGCAGGCCCGCACCCTTCAGTTACCTTCTGCACGCCGGGCACTGCGTCAGCGCCGGGGGAGCCATCATTCCCCCCGCCAGGGGCGCGGTATGTCACTGGCAGAAATCCGGCCCTATCAGGCGGGTGACGACGTCCGGCGCATCGACTGGCGGGTGACCGCTCGTCGCCAGGAAGCCCATACCCGGGTCTATGAAGAAGAGCGGGAGCGTCCGGTACTGGTGCTCACCGACCTGAGCCCTACCCTTTTCTACGCCAGCGAAGGCAGCTACAAACAGGTACGGGCGGCAGAACTGGCATCCCTGCTGGCCTGGGTCGCCCATGGGTCCGGCGACCAGGCCGGCGGCATCGTCTTTGGGGGCCGCATCGCCACGGCGGTGATCCGACCGTCCCGACGGCGTCGGTCCGTCATGACGCTGCTGAGCGCACTGGCCGAGAACCAGCGCCGGCATCCCGAGACAGATAAGACCACGACTGACAACCCGCTGAACGAAGCCCTGACCGAAGCCCGGCGTATCGCCCATACGGGTAGCCGTGTCTTTATCCTGAGCGACTTCGCCACCCTCGACGAAGACAGCCGGGCCCTGCTGGCCGGTCTCGCCATGCACAATCAGGTGACTGCCGTGGTAATCGCGGACCCTCTGGATGAACGTCTGCCGGATCAGGGCCACTACGCGGTCTCCGGCCCGGCGGGCGTACTCTGGTTTGATGGTTCCGACGCTGCCCTGCAACAGGCCTGGCAGGACAGCGCCCGAAGCCGCCAGACAGCACTACGCAATATGTTCCGGCAGACCGGTGTCACCGGGCTGTCCCTCTATACCCGTGAGCAGCCCCTTGCGGTAATGCATGGCCTGACCTCTGCGGGGGGCCGCCTGCTGTGATTGCGAACGAAGTGCTTGCGCAACTCAAGGACATCGACACCCCGCCTGTGGCCGGTCCCTGGCCGCCGGCACCGGGCTGGTGGCTGCTGGCGGCACTGGTTACCGGCCTGCTGGTCCTTGGCGGAATCTGGCTGTGGCGCTGGCATCGGCGGACGGCCCCGAGGCGCGACGCGCTGGCAAGGCTTGACCGTCTCGGCATTGCCCCGGAGCAGGCGGGGACTGAATGGTACGCTGCACTCAATCGGCTGCTGAAACAAGCCGCTATTCATCTGTACCCGGAACAGAACCCGGAGGCTCTCAGCGGTCGCGGCTGGCAGGACTTCCTTGCCCGTACCTCGGACATGCCCCCGGAGCAGTGGCAGCCTCTGGTGGAGGCCTGCTATCGCCCCAACGTTGGCATTACTCCCCCTCAGGCCCAAGAGCTGGCGTCCCGCTGGATCCGGAGGCAGCGATGGTAACCCTGGCCTGGCCCTTGCTACTGGTGCTACTGCCCCTGCCCTGGCTGTTACGCCGCTTAACCCCGGCCAGGTCGGGCACAGGCGCAACACGGGCGCCGGCACTGCCCATCCAGGGTCGTCTTGTCCATCTACCCGGTGTGAGTATGCAGAGCCAGGGCAGCAACCGGTGGCTGAAGCTGTTACTAGCTGCTGCCTGGATCTTGCTGGTGCTCGCTCTGGCCCGCCCGCAACACATCGGTGAGAACACCCAGATGCCTGTTACCGGCCGCGACCTGATGCTGGCGGTGGACATTTCCCCAAGTATGGAAGAGCGGGACATGGTACTGCAGGGGCGGGTACTGAACCGTCTGGAAGCGCTGAAAATCGTGCTGGACGATTTTATCGACCGTCGTGAGGGCGACCGGCTGGGGCTGCTGCTGTTTGGGACCGAGCCTTATATACAGGCGCCCCTGACCTTTGACCACGAAACCCTGAAAACCCTGCTGTTTGAAGCCGGGCTGGGTATGGCTGGCCGGGCAACCGCCATAGGCGATGCCATCGGCCTCGCTGTCAAACGACTGCGGGAACGGCCCCGGGAGCACCGGGTACTGATCCTGCTGACCGACGGCGCCAATACCGCAGGCGAACTCAGCCCCGAGAACGCCCGCGCCCTGGCTGCCGCCAGCAATGTGCGTATCCATACCATCGGCATCGGGGCCGAATCTGCGGTTCGCCGCGGGCTATTCGGCCGCCATCTGGTCAATCCGTCCAGCGACCTGGACGAAGCGCTGCTACGAGATATCGCCACGGCTACCGGCGGACAGTATTTCCGGGCCCGGAGCATTGAAGAACTGCAGGGCATCTATCAGGAAATCGACCGGCTGGAACCCATGGAGCTTGAAGGCCGCAGCTGGCGGCCGGTTACCGAGCTCTATGCCTGGCCGGCGGCCATGGCGCTGACATTGTGGCTGACGGGCTTTGGCCTCGCCCGGTTACCGCCGGTGGCCGGGAGGGGGCTGTCATGAGCGAGTTTCAGTTCCTGCGCCCGCTCTGGCTGCTGGTCCTGTTACTGGTACCCCTGGTCATCTGGCTACAGCGTTACGGAAGCCCAGGCCAGAGCCAGTGGCACCGGATTATTCCCCGGGTGCTGCTGCAACCGTTACTGCCCGATGGCCGTAGCGACACACCCTCTGCCCGCCGTGCCCGTCTGCTGGCGCCCCTGCTGCTGGCATTGACGGCCGTCGCGCTGGCTGGGCCGTCGTTCCGCACCGCCCCTTCGCCGTTACAGCAGCCGGATGATTCCCTGGTGGTGGTTCTGGATCTGTCCCTGTC